>CAUVHB010000197.1:0-3875 GCA_963551335.1 uncultured Treponema sp. | reverse complement strand
TTCGAACAAAGCGTCGCAGGTTTCCGCAAAGAGCGCAGATGTTCCGCTCACACCGCTTAATAGAAGCAGGCAGAAAAAAATAACCAGTGTACGCGGTAAAAAAATTATCGTTTTATATGCTTTCATAAACTCCTACAGGTAAGCAGTTCATTGTACGGACGCACTTCGATGGCCGATGGAGAAACCTCTACCGCAGCAAGCACCGTATCAAAAATACGATGTGCGTTGCGGATATGTCGCGCGGAAGCGGCGGTATCAGAACCTTCATCGGGATAGATCACTTCGATTTCTAAAAAATAACCGATGGGATGTATCGCGGAAAGCTCCGCAGAAACGGAGCAGGCGTCTTCAAGTATATCTGCGGGAAACAAGCTGGAGTGCGGAACAAACACTTTCGTATCCTTTTGTTTTTCTGCGGAGCAGATCATACCGAGGCTTTCGAGCATTTCGGTAAATACCGGTACGGACGCCGCTCGCAGCTCAAATTCAAGCTCGCGGTTGGTTTCTATCGTACCGGTATAGTGTTTTTGCTTATGCGTTACCAGCACCGTTTCTTTATCCGCAACCAGCTCCCGCCGTACCCGTATCGTTTTTTCTCCGAGCGTCCAGTACCGGTCGGTCTTAACGCAGTGGAAGGAAAAATCGGCGATACGGGATAGCAGCGCTTCGGTCTTTTCGGGATGCGCTAGATGCGCTTTTAATTCAATTTCGTGCATACGCCACTATGCGCCAAATATGTGCCAACCGGAAAGCCGTTGAACGTTATGCTTGAACGCCAGTTTTAATCATTCGAGCCAGTTCTGCGCCCCGTTCTTCAAGCAGGCGAAGATCGGTGTCGAGCAGCTTGCCCTGCCATTCATATTGCTCCAAATGGTTCCATTTTAGATTGGCTGTTTTTTGCTCGTATTCCTTCTTTGCGCCGCCTGACCATCCCCAGTTACCGATACGCAGTACCGTTTTGTTGGTAATATGCTTACGCTCAAATAAATCCAGTACGTATGCCATCGGAGGGAACATTTTGTATTCATACGTGGGCATTGCAAGCACCAAACCAGCCGCCTTGTACGCATCGCCGAGTATGTAGGATACGTCCGTGTCGGGTATGTCGTGGATAGTGTAGGGAACGTGCTCTGCTTCAATTCCTTTGATAACGGCGTCGAGCCCTTGTTTGGTGTATCCGTACATGGAACCCCAAATAATACTGATTTCTTTTTCGCATTCGCCGCCGGTGTTGTAGCCTGCAAAGCGTTTGTAAAGGGAATAAATACGGTTTACATCGGAGCGCCAAATGAGTCCATGGCTTGGCGCAATGCATTTGATATCCAGTGCGGCAAGTTTGTCCAAAGCTTTTACGACAAAGGAGCTGAAACTGGCGACAATATTGGAATAATAGCGCAGCGCTTCGGCTTCAAAAAAGCGCAGTTCTTCTTCAGAATGTTGGTCATCAAATATCTTCTCGCCGATAGCGCCATAGGAGCCAAATCCATCGCAGGAAAAGAGAATTTGAGCGGCTGGATGATAGGTCATCATTGTTTCAGGCCAGTGTACATTCGGCGTTTCGTAAAATTGCAGAACCGTTCCGCCGCCAAGGTCAAGACTGTCCCCCGTTTTAACTGCGTGGAGATTCCCTGATACCTTAAAAAACTTTTCGACCATTGCCAGTCCCTTTGAGGTACTGATAACTTCCGCCTGCGGATTGCAGGAATGAACATATTCAATGAGATCACAGTGATCCGGTTCCAAGTGATTCAGAATCAGATAATCGATATCCTTAAATGAAAGACCGATGGATTCCAATTGTTCCGTATAGCTTTTTAACGAGCCGTCCCAATCACGGACAATATCGATCAACGCAGTCTTTTCGCCTTTTACGATGTATGAATTGATGCTCACCCCTTGAGGTAGCATCCATAGACCTTCAAACCGACTGGTACGTGCGCAAATATCTGCATGAATGCAGTACACGCCCGCGCTTATTTCTTGTGCTTTCATAGTGTCCTCCGCACGAATAAATCTCAGCAAAACCTTTCATTTGCATTGAGGTTTGGGTGAGTATTAAGTGATACTGGTGCCGGCAGGTACCGGTGTTTCAGGTTTTAACAGAACGCAGATGGATGAATCTTCAGATTCCGCACAGAGCAGCATTCCTTCGGAAATATGACCGCGCATTTTTGCCGGCTTGAGGTTTGCCAGTACGATAATCTCTTTGCCGACCAATGATTCGGCAGTATAGTAATCTACTAAGCTCGAAACAATTTGGCGCGGTTTTCCTTCGCCGAGGTCTACCTGTAAAATGTAGAGTTTTTCCGCATTTTCAGCCTTTACACATTCCAAAACCTTGCCGGTCTTCAGCTGTAGTTTTGCAAAATCATCATAGGTAATTATTTCAGTTGTGTTATCACTCATGGCGCTTAGTATATGAAAAAGAGCCGAAAACTGCAAGATAATGAGAGTATAATGGTATGAGGCTTTTTCATTTTTTTCAATATTGAGGCCGTATTGCATTGAACGATAAAAAATTCTATAATCGCCCTATGCTTGAGAGCGTTGACTGGGAAGAAAAAAAATATCAAGAGGTTTTTGACGATGAGACCCGTCTTCTTGTCAGGCGGCGAGCTGCCGATGAGAGTTGCACCATCGATGATGTACAAGGTATTCTCGACTCGTTGTATGTTTTGGATGGTAATAATGCTGAGGGGAGGAGTTCCGTGCAACAAATTGCGCTTTCTGCAACCATCGCCGCTTATGAAGCTTTTATTCATCAATGGCAAAAAGAATCATCCCTTACATAAAGACTGAGAAGGAGTCTTCCGATGAATGTAAATCTGAAAAAAATTCATATCTATGTCTATATAATAGGAACATTTCTGCTTTTGAGCGGTTGTTCCATTAAAAAGATGGCGTTTAACGGCATTGCTAATACGCTTGCGCCGTTTCCCACTCCAAAAAGCGGCGAATCGGGGGGGATTGATGCTGCTGCCGCCCTTACCGGCGAAGATGATGTAAAGCTGGTTTCTGAGGTGTTTCCGACCGTTGTAAAAACCTATGAAATATTGCATCTCAGTAATCCTCAACACCGTGGGCTGGCGATTATGTCCGGTTCTCTCTATATTATGTATGCGAATGCTTTTGTGCAAACGCCCGCCGACTATATTCCTGAAACACAGTTTCAAAAAAAGAATCTTGAATATTTGCGGGCAAAAAAGTTTTACCTCCGCGGTTCAGATTATGTCATGCAGTCGCTGGGCGGCGCTTATAAGGGGTTTGCCAAAGCAATGAAGAATTATACGGAAGATAAAGGCGCCGCGCTCCTCGCACGCTGTAAGGTCGCTGATGTTGAGTCGTTGTATTGGGCAGGCAGCGGAGTCCTCGGTGCGTTCTCGCTTGATCCGATGGATACCGCTGTGTTCGCCTCGGTTCCGGGCGCTGTAGCAATGCTTGAACGGGCTGCAGCGCTTGACCCTGCGTTTAACGATGGCGCTGTTTGGGAGACGCTTACCGCTTTCTATGCCGCAGCTCCGGAATCCTTAGGTGGCGGCATGGACAAGGCGCAGGCGGCATATCAGAAAACGCTGGAGTTGAGCGGCGGGCAGCGACCGTCGGTATACGTTCTCTATGCACAGTCTTTTTGTATTCCTGCGCAGGACAGCGCCGGTTTTGACGAGGCTTTGCAAAAGGCTTTAGCGATTGACCCAAAAGCGCAGCCGAACAATAAACTTACCATCACCCTCAGTCAAGAAAAGGCTCGTTGGCTGCAAAAAATGAAAAGCGATTATTTCCTCGGTGATTAGTTCATCTTTGCTGTTACGATATAAAGGGTAACTTCTAAAGACTTCAGTTGTTAGAGAGAAAGTTCCCTTGAATTTAATGTGATT
>CAUVHB010000196.1:0-3886 GCA_963551335.1 uncultured Treponema sp. | reverse complement strand
CACACAATAGCGTACGAACGAGAAAAGTGTTTTAACCGCTTGATAAAAACCAGCAACAACACCACACCGCCGATTGCGCACCGCAGAAAGACCAAAAAAGCGGGGGGAAAATAGTCATTCGTACTGCTGATGGCGACAAAGGTCGTTCCCCAAAATATTGCTGCAACAAAAAGCGCGATATATGCGCCGAGCTCTTTTTTTGTAAGTTTACTCATATATTAATCCAACCAATATATTTTATCGGGAGCCTGTTCTTGTAAAAAAATTTTTCGATACCGTTGCGAGTGCTGTACGCGCACATCATCAGGAAAATACACATTATGCAAAAACCACACAGTATCCAAAAGATCTCCGAAAGAATCCGAACAGGAATATCGGTAGTACAACGGCGATTCTTCAAGGAGTGCACGCATCGCAAGATCATGAGTATGATACGGATCGACCGCCTGCCGCAAATTACTCCGCAATCCTCCATACCACGCATGCGTAATTGCCAGCAAATTGAGCCGTTTATGCGCATCCATATAGTACAGCTCGTACATACCGGCGATTGCGGGAACGGAAGTTGTGATCTTATATTTGTCCGCACGTGTTAAAGCCGTCCACGTCAGAGTATAATAGACATCGTTCTTGCCGTCTTCTTCTTTTATGATAATCGGTTTCAGTTCAAGCATACTCTCAGACTACTATAGCATATTCCGTCGGAATTGGCTAGCAAGCGCTGCCGCAGCTGATTACAATGATGCCTGCACCTTAATCTTGCCTGTGTAAAAACCGGCGCGCCTTTTGCTCTCTCCTGAAATCGCATCAGCGTTTTCTCAGAAATTTAAAAACGCGCTGGAAGCCGCTCCTCATTATTTTACCAACCGAACAAGCTTTCGAGTGCGCTGCCTGCCGCATCTTTCAACGCATCTTTGCCTGCTTGCTCTATGCGTTTTATAACCTCGACTTTACTTTCTTCCAGTTTTTTTTGCAGCATATCGACAGCTTGTTTTTGATTCATCACGATTGTTTCAATACTGCCAAAGTCGCCCAACATTTCGTTTAGGGTGCCGGTGTATTTTTCCAATTCAGCTTGAGCCTCTTTAAGCGCTTTTTGCTTTATAGCCGAAAGTTCCTTGTTAATTCCTGTTTGCAGTGCAGCAATAAAAATCTTGTCCGCGTCGGTTGCAACATCCATATTTAAGTCAGTCTGCGAAAACTCCGCTTTAATTTTAAACCGCATATTTTTAATTGCCGCAAGCGACGCGTTGTAAATGCGTGAAATAAAATCAGGTTCGAATGACGCAGCGGTAAGGCGCACTTCGTCGAAGTTAAAATCCGCATCGATACCGACCTGTCCGTCGCGCTCAGCCTGTATCCCAGCCTGTATTTTTGCCCTGCCTTCAAAGGATGGAACGCCGGCGATGTCGAGTACGGAAGCGCCGATTGCCTGTAACGCCGAGGAAGGATTAAACGAAGCATTATAACCGCTTCCGGTATATTGCATTTTCAGTAAGGGATAGTTGAGCTTTTCTCCGATATTTATAAGACCTTCTCCACTGTGCGTACGCTTACTTTCGAAAAAGGCGCTTTCATCAAAATGAGCGCTAAACGACACGGGCTTTCCCCAGCGGTCAGGATCGTTTGAAATATCCCTTATGCGCCCCTCAAAACCCGTTCCATTTGCAAGCATTTGCTGAATTAAAAACGACGGATATATGTCGGCACGATATTGGATCGTTCTACCCGGCAGCCGCCGAACTACTTGCGGTGTCTTCCGTTTTTTTGCAGCCTTGTTATTTGATTCTTTGTTCAAATTGATTGCAGCATTAAAGGCTTTTTCCGCATACGGATAATATTTCCCAAGAGCACTGTATGCAGCGGCTTTCACGGTTTGTGCAAAAATATTTTTTCCATCGGCAACCGTAAACGAGCGAATTTTATTGATTTCGCCGGTAACAAAATCGGTATCTTTTTTGACCGCGTTGAAAGCTTCCTTTGCCGCAAGCTGAACAGCCTTACCGTCTTTTTGCAAATCCTTAACTGTCGTGTCGCTCAATGTTTCCAGTTTTTGACCGTCTTTTATCACAGCATTAAGTTCTTCCAAGACCGTTTTCAATTCTGTAACATCTTTAATTGCCTGATAATTGCGCCCGATAACTTTTTCCGAACTTTTTCTAAAATCGTTTACGGCAGTCTCCAGTTCCGCAGGGCGCTTTTCCCACACGGCTATAATTTGAGCAACCGTATCCTGTGCTTTTTGCGCCGCAGCGGGTGTTTGCAGCTGCTTGAGCGCGTTGTCCAAAAACTTTTGCGGATTTAAACTTTCAAACATCGACGAAACGATTTTTTTGCCTTGTTCAAGCGCATCTTTTTGACGCTCTTTGATAAGTAACGCTATTTTACTGTCGCCGATGCCTTTATCACTTGCTTTTTTTGCGGCTCCCGGAAGCTCACCCGATGTTTTGCGATCGGTTCCGAAAGCCATACCGGATACTTCGAGATTTTGGCATACAAAGCGCTTTTTTAACAGCTGCGTTAAATTAAAATCGAGCTGAATTTTTTGCGCTTCAAAAATATTTTTCATCGGTGCATTTTTATCGGCAGCGGCAAGACCGCGCACGGTAACCGATGCATCCAAGATGCCGACATGAACCGAAGCAATATCAACCTTTGCACCCGTAATTTTTTGCAAGCCCACCGTTAAAGCGCGCTTTGCAAGCGGATCTTTAAACATAAGAACGGCAAGCACAATCCCGACAACAACAGCTGCAACAGCGGCAAGCGGCACGAGGTTTACGCGTCCTTTTTGTCGCTTTATCTGTTTGCTTAAAACCTTTAAGCGCCTAAAATCTTTTTCGTCGTATTCGGTACGGTGAATCCGCAATTTAGCAGTATCACTTTCGTCGGCGGAAAACTGCGCCGCAACAAATTCGCGGTCTGCCGGTATATAGAGTCTTTTAAGCAGTTTCTTTTCGAGCGACTTTTCCGTATATGCCTTTTTAAACATCCACGGAAGTTTTTTGAAAGGTATCTTCTTTTGTTCTGATGCCATATTTATACCTCAGTAAAAAAGCTGGTAATTTTCGCGACAAAGGGTACGTGATAAAGAGCCTGCACGAATTTACTCCGTGCAAGCGCCGGCGCAAGATACGTACGCCACGATTTAATGAACACCCTTGTCACAATATATACGGGAATATACACTATCAGACTGAATGCAATAGAGCCGGCAACTATCGTATTGTTGAATTTCGTAAAGGCTACAAAAGGAACGTCGAGCAAAGCGGCATAGGTAGGCTTCAAAGGCGAAAAGGTCAACACGGCGTAGCCTATCGAATCGAACAGTGGATCAAAAAACTGAGCGAGCCAACTTGCAATCAGTATCGTAAGTAAAAAGGCGCCCCTGTTCATACGCACAAAAAGAAAAAACACAAACAGCAGATACCACAGCACATTATTCTTCGGCATAAAACCGAGAAGTACCCCGATTGCAACGGCGTGAGCGATTTCCCCCGGATGCGAATTCGTATTGAGCGATTTAAGCAGTTTTACAATGTACGAAAACATATTTTCTCCGTTTTATAGTTTCGACAAAGCTGTTTTACACAGCCTTTTATATTAGACCTAGTCGGAAACTTTCGTTTTCGACTAGGTCGCCCGAGTTCACACATCGCACAAATAGTACGGTTTAGAACATCGCATTTCAAGATAGCCTGTTCAGAAAGGTCAGTTTCCGAACAGGTTTATTTTACGGTACAGTCTTTCGCATTACCGTAAACATAATAGTTAATAGCTGCATAAATTCTTTCTTAAATAGTTCAATATCGATCATGCTTTTCTTTGTGTTCCATTCATTGATTAAAAATTTATTTCTTTCACTCATTGCCTCTATCATTATATT
>CAUVHB010000195.1:0-3929 GCA_963551335.1 uncultured Treponema sp. | reverse complement strand
TTAATATCACTATAAAAATAAAGGCTAAAAAGCAGGGTAATATAGAAGGTTTAACGGCTTCGACAACATTCTCCTTTAAGTACGATAATACTGCTCCTACAGCTGTATTCGGTACGAAAATAGCTTCATCGGGTACCGTAACGGTGAGCGGAACTTCGTTTAGCGACCCTGCATTGGTAGGAAAAACAAATATTGACAAGACGATGAAAGTTTTTGCTTCGGGGCAGGATATTAAAATTACCGCGTTTGATAAGACTACCGGTACGGTTACGCTTGCCTCTGCTCCGACAAATCCTACAATGGGTTATCTTATCTACAGTCCCATTGAATATTTGTTGCCAGATGGAAACAATAAGGTTAGCGTCGTTGGAGCGGCTTATGATGTAGGCTCCGGTGTTGAAAAGATTAAGGTAAACTATAATGAAATTACTTCAACTGAAATTGAATTGGAGTCTCCGAGCGGTGTATTGACGGATGTCGGCAACGGCGATGTCAACTTTGTAACATGGAAAGGCGTAATTGATGTAAGCGCCTCAACTATTGTTGACGGTAAGGGAAGAATCGTCATTACCCCGATTGATCGTGCACATAATACTCCTACAGCCATTGAAACAGCGGTAAAGCTGAAGAAAAATCTGTTAAAAATCACCGAGGTGTCGCTAGGAACGGATATTAATAGAAACGGCACTATCGCAAATGCTGATTCTACGGTTGAAACCAAGAAATTGACGCTGAAATATGACGCCGCTTATGAACCCGATGGTATCGACAGCAAAGATCACGATTGGCATGGTAAAGCTGACGGTGGCGCTTTCCGGTTTAAAAACAATAAGTCGCAGATTAAAATTACTGCGGAAGATATGGGGGCTACGGCTAAAAAATACACACTTAAACGAAAAAAAATAAGCGATTCATTACCTGAAGTGGAAGTGCATAATTTGCGCCCCCTACCTTCAAGCGGTATCATTGAACTGACGCAAACTGATTTTGACAAGATAAAACAAAGTGATAATCTTGGAAGTTCTAATCCTACAAAGCGCACTTTGGTGCTTACCGTATGGAATTCCGTGTCAGGAGGCTTAACTGTTGGTATCGACACATGGAAGGCAGAGCTTGAACTTGACGTTATCGTCGATACGGTGGATCGAGTTGCGCCTATAAACGTGATAGACCCGTTTAAGTGGGTTTCCGAAACCGAAAACAGCCTGTACGGTAACAGCCGCAAGAATGGACACATCGAAATAGGAACCGATTTACCGGTCACGTTTACTACCGGTGGAACGGGGCTTATGGACAGAGATGATAAAGTTTCCGGCAAGATAAGCATTACTGGTACTGCTCATGATGATCAGGTCATCACGGAAATTTGGGCGAAGATTGACGGCTTTACGTTTGACGGAATAGATGGAGCAGCTACAGTAGGAGCTGAGACGAAACTTGTCGAATATGAAAAAAACGCTGGCGGAACTGTATATACAGGGAAATTTAAGGACGTGGGAACAGGAACCTATGTTTATAATCCCAATTATATGGCGAAGCCGGAGAATACTGCTTCGAGCGCTGATAAGACTAAGTATGATGACTATATTAAGGCGAGAGACAAGTTTTTTAACGAAAAAGGTTGGCTCTTGACGATAGTCAATTCTGAGTTCAGCGTTGAAACAGGTCATACTGTTAAATGGCAGCTCGATTGGAACACCGAAAAGATAACGGGCGTGGTCGGATTGGATAAAACCATTACTATAAAGGTAAAAGATACGGATCAATCCCACGAAGCTTCAGCAAGCCGCAAAGTTGATGTCGTGCCGTATATTACGGGAATAACGACTACGCTTTCGAGCCTCGGCAGCAACGCTTCTGTCTATAACAGAACGGCTTTGGGAAAATACCCTGTAGCTGATACGGAAGAAATAACCGTAGAAGGGTTTAATTTAACAGGTGCAGCATATACGCTTAAAGGAACCAGCCTTACCGCCTCTGATACAAAGTATAAAATAGGTTCCGCAACGTCCGGTGAGTTGGTTGCAACGGTCAACAGTGTTACGTCAATCAATAATAAAAATGCTAATGCAAAGCCGTATAATAAGGAGCCGAATAATGTTAATAATGACGAATTAAATGATGATCGCCTTATTGACGTATGGCAGTTTAAAAAGGTAGCAACACCTGCAAACGGCTTTATTAGCTATCCGGTGTTAAAGATTTCACCGAAAGACGGCAGTGTTGGGCTTGCGTATGCAAATGGTGTTGAATACTTTAATATGGCGGGTTTTGGCAATGCGGCTGGGCAAACAGATTACAAGGGTGCGCGGCAATTTGATCGCAACTGGGCACAGTATGTACACACGGATTTTGTCTTTGACGAAATGGGTTATACATACGGTATGGCTACTGGTGTTGATATGAACTCTGGGCAAAGCGGCGGGGCTGCCTCGTATTCAAAATTTGTTTCCCGAAGACCTGGAACAATGAATGTTCGCAACAATTATGGAAATAATGACGGTACTCAGAACGGTATCGGTCTTCGCCTTGAAAATATTGGTACTACCAATACCCCCTATACTGCAGACCCCGATCGGATACAGTCTCCTTCGATCACAACGGTTGCAGGCAACGCTGCTAACGAAGAAACCTTCATCTATCTGGCGTATTACGATGCTATCAACCAGCATATCCGCTACCGATGGGGTTCGGTCAGTAAAGAGAATAGTTCACCTTTCCATAAGTACGATGGGCAGCTAATAGACCTTACTGGCTACGGTAAAATGCAGGAACCGCCTGCAACATCATTTAGTATCTTGGCAGGACCTCCTGCAAAAGCATATTCCACTGATACTGGCGGTTCTACTCAAACAGGAGCTGCTAATAACTCCGGTCAATATGTGTCGCTTGCGGCGGTTAAGGCTGCTACAGCTGGTAAAACAGACGACGTAGTTACGGCAGTATGGTATAATTTTAAGGAGCGTTCTTTAATGTATGCCTATACTACCGGAAATCCGCGCACCGATGATGTTACATGGTCAACCCCTGTCAAAATAAGTTCGGGTGGTGAATATGTACGCAGTATTGCAGACCCTTCAGGAGGTATACATGTTGCTTTCTACGACAGTGGTAACTTAAAATACGCTTATTTATCCGGGTATAACAAACTTAAAGATGGGTCCACAGATTTAGACTGGTCGGTTGTCATTGTAGACTCCTTTTCGCTTACCGGTACGCACGTATCAATTGACCTAGCTCGCGCTAAGGCTAATGGAAAATGGATACCATACATTAGCTACTATATGCAGGGCGGGGCGAGCGCAAAGCTGGCTTACCTAGTTGATGAGGCTGATCCAAATGAAGAGGAAAAGCAAGCGGGAAAAGGAGACGGAAGCATAAAAGCTGGCGCACTTCCCAATGAAAAATTTACCGGTTCGTGGGAAGTATCGATTGTTCCGACGGAGCATAGTATACGGGAATACCGTATTAATGTCGGGGTGTATAAAGATCAAACCACTGGGGTGATACAGGCTATTCCACAGAAAGCAGATTCAGGCTCTGACGCTGCAGGATGGGTTACCGGCGGCAACGGTACTACAAACCCGCTCGTGGGATATGCCGTGCGGGAAGATGGCGCTTTCGAAACTGCTCAGAAGAAGTAGGGGAGGTTCATTGAGGTAAGCTCATCGAACATCCTTGTGTACGAGAAGCGGCGCACCGCTGCGCCGCTTCTCGTACCTTTGCTAAAAGCGCGGGCAGTGCGTCCTCACTGCGCACTATCATGAGAGGCGGCTTAACCGTATGCGTGCTGTTTTTTTTACGGCTGTCTATGGTTGAGCCGCCTCTTATTGTGTGTACCCAGCGGGTGGATTTAAAAAAAAGTTATAAAAAAGAAGGCTTATTTTAAGCGGTACAAATGGCACCGCTTAAAAACGCTGCGAGTTTGC
>CAUVHB010000194.1:0-3951 GCA_963551335.1 uncultured Treponema sp. | reverse complement strand
AAAAGGCGGAGCTGCCGCCTGTTGCAGCACACTTTCAAAAAACCGCCCGATAAGCCCTCCGTCCCATACACGGGAACGCAAAGGCTTACGAGCGGTTTTTGCCGCGCGGCACGACCGAAGCGTGCAGCACAGCGTTCTTTAAAACTCATCCGTCGGTTTAATCCCAACCAAAGCCGCTGCCGACCGTTAAGGTCTTAGAGAAGCTGCCGCCCGAGTTTTTTTCGGCTTGCAGGCTTCCCGCCAAATCATATTCCAAAACTTTGTCATAATTGTGTGCAGGCGGCTTAGGAGTCTGCTGACCGGCAGCAATTCCGTTTTCGTCCCATGCACCATCTGAAGCGATGATAAACTTAATCCGCTCGGCTTCGTCATATTTTACGGCTATAAAACGATAAAAACCGTAGCCGATTTTATTTGCATCGTTCCAATCTTTTTTTGCTAATATAACAGCATTTCCGGACAAAGTACCGTTAATGCTGCCGATTTTATACAGCTTGCCGCTGCTTTTAAAAGCATCCGTGTAATAAGGAAACCCGCCGTCTTGCTTCTGTATTTCGCGCGACTTCGATGAAAGAGCGTACAGCACACCGTCAAAAATCTGCAGGGCGTTAATTGATTCCCCATTTTTGATATAGCTAGTTTCTGAAAAGGATGCGAGGTCAATCGACACACCTGATAGATTTGTGGTCTCTAGACCCTGAGCGACAAGAATAAGCCCATCGTCCGGAGACCCGTCGGCTTTTTTGTACTTTTTAATCTTCAGCTGGTATAGCCAAGCAGTACCGCCGTTTTTATAAGTTTACTTTAAACCCGCGAACAGTCCGTCCTTATTTGCGGCAAGTGCGGTAACGGGTGCATTATTAGCATTAAACGTTACATCATACGAGCTGCCCACTGATCCGGTACCAAACGCAGCGCCTAAACCCCAGCTATATTTTTTTATATGTCCACTGCTACCGGCGCTGGTACTAAGATTCGTATCTTTATATGCATAATAGAGAATGTTCTGCCCATCGGAAATATCGACAGCAATCGCAGAAATATCAAAGAATGTCAAGGAACTCGTATCCGTTCCCTGCGTATTATACGAACCGTCTTCTTTCAGCGCAAAGCGTCTGACTATATAGTGAGACGAACCGCCTTTCCACACGATATACAGGTTGCCGTCCTGGTCATAGCAGAATACATCGGTAGGCTTTTCGGCAGAGCCAGATGCAAAAAGCTTATTCTCTTCTGAAAATACTTCCGTTCCGTCCTCACCTATCCAATAGCGGAACTCCTGATTTCCATCTTTACCCCACAACAACGTCTTTGTACCGGACGGATACTTCGGTTTTTCATCATACCACGTAGCGCTTGTGTCGCTGAACGTCAACGTTTTTGTTTTGCGGTTGAATGCGGCGATGCGGTTTTTATTGCCCTTGATGCGCCAGTTTTCGTTTATATAACCGATATTTACGCCGTCATCCGCAATGTAGATATTTTCTTCGTCATAGCCGATAAAGCCGATGGGATTGGAAAAAGCTCCGGCTTCAAAAGAGAGAGATATATCCGAACCGGCGGCTTTGGAATGAAGTCCTATCATACCTTTCCCGGTAAGCGCATAGCCGGAGCCGGAGCCGGAACCGGAATATTCATAGCGGACAAGCTGCCCAAGAGCGTACTTTCTTCCTGCTTCATATTTCTGTTGGGTAAGCAGACAGTACACTTCGTCATCGTCGGCAAAAAGACCGGTGCACTCGGGGAGATCATTTCCGAAGAGGAGCGCATTTGAGCGAAGTTTATCCAAGTTCGCACTCGCCGATGTAGCCGTGTTAAATTCTAAAGTTTTATTGCCCGGTGTGGGAAGAGGTTGAAATTCAAACTCACAGGCAAACAAGGTATCATTATACACAGCAAACAGTACACGATCATATACCGCAACGGCACTGGAACTCGGCACTGGTGCCGGCACAGTTGGGAATAAAGCACTGCTAAAAGATTCAAACGAATGATCATCTTTTTCCTTGAAGCAATAGACGGTATTCTCCTTAAATAAAAAGATATAGTTATCGTCTATATCTATTGCGATATTATCAATATTACCGATAGTAACACTGGCAGCTGTCAGTGCAGCAGTAAGATTTGTTTCAAATTCGGTATCTTCCTTACCCTCCACATCAAAGCGTTTAAGAGAAGAAGCACCCGAATTACCGTCTTTATACAGCACATATACTCTGCCAATTTTATCCCGTGCAGTAACCGGTTTCGGATTGTCGGAAATTCCGTCGAGCAGAGGCGTACCATTTGCCGTGTTTAAGGATAAGAGAACGCTTCCCGAAGGATTTTTTTTCATAGAGAACAACAGATTGGCGGCAACTTTCGGGGTTTTAGACAGTTTCAAATCGATATTGTTTACGCCCGGTTTTACCGTGTGCGTCTCGGAATCGCGCCATTTGCCTGTCGCTGTTGTAACAACTGCTTTTACGGTAATTTTTGTACCGATGGCAACATTAAGCACAACCGATGTTGCTCCTTGTGCCAGTAGCTCACCATCCTCATCGGTAACGGTAATTGTCGTATTCGTTCCATCAAACATCGGCAGTCCGTTTCCACCAACTGCACGAGCAGCTCCACCCCCGATAAAAACCTGCACCGTACCGGTTTCTCCACTGTTAGTCATACCATTACATGCAGTAAACGCAAGGCACAGCGCGGCAACAAGAATGCTCGCAAAGTTCACATACGTCTTTTTCATCTCCTACCTCCTCATATATGGGCGGGCATTTCTAAAACCTGAAGTTTTAGCGGTTCCCCCTATAGAATGAAATATCCTATCTATTTAGATAATCACACTTTATCATTTTTCTTGAATTTATTATATACCGGTTTGCAGAAAAAATATAGACCTGATAAAATTACTTTGATATCGTTAAAAATGGAAACAGAAGAAGCGATTAATCAATCAATAATGCTAAACCAATGTTGCATTGGGAAGCCGATACTACCAAAAGCGCCGTAACAATCGCCAAAAACAACGACCGCAAGGCGCTTTATGGTTATCGCTCGTATTATTATTTTCGTATTATTATTTATAGAACAAATATAAAACAAACGTTATCGTTATTCTTCAGGTTCAAAATCGTCAGGAATATCGAGGTTCGTGTATACGTTCTGAACATCGTCGTCTTCTTCAAGGCGTTCGACCATTTTTAACACTTTACGGATTGTCTCCGCTTCCAAATTCATATATGTTGCCGGCACCATAGAAACTTCTGCGGAAACGGATTCAAAGCCTTTTTCCTGCAAGGCTTCAAGCACGGAGGCAAAGTCGTTAGGATCGGTTGTTACGGTGATAATACCGCCTTCGGTCTGAATATCTTCCGCACCGGATTCCAATGCCGCTTCCATAAGTTTTTCTTCGCTGACGACTTCGGCATCATATTCTATAACGCCTTTGCGGTTAAACATATAGGCTACCGAACCAGTCGCGCCGAGGTTACCGCCGTTTTTAGAAAAGAGGTTGCGCACATTGGCTGCAGCTCGATTCTTATTGTCGGTCAACACTTCCACCAATACTGCAACGCCGCCCGGCGCATAACCTTCGTACAACAACTCTTCGTAGCTTGCGCCGCCCAATTCGCCGGTACCTTTCTTAATAGCTCGTTCGATATTGTCTTTCGGCATATTGGCCGCGCGTGCTTTTAATATTGCAGTTCTTAAACGGGGGTTACCATTCGGATCGCCGCCGCCCATACGTGCAGCTATAGAAATTTCTTTAATAAACTTTGTAAACATCTGACCGCGTTTTGCGTCAGCTGCCCCTTTTGCGTGTTTAATCGTCGCCCATTTACTATGTCCAGACATTATATACTCCTTCCGCCTTAAAAGGTAAAAAAACAAAATATGCGCGTCATTTATATCATATAAACACAGCTCTGTCAATTATGCGTATTTTTGCTCACGGAACTC
>CAUVHB010000193.1:0-3959 GCA_963551335.1 uncultured Treponema sp. | reverse complement strand
GCGGAATACCGGTAATCGGCATAAAGCCCATAACCATTCCGATATTTACAACAAAATGAAAAAAGAACATCCCAACAACACCGGAGGCAAAGAGTTTACCGAATAAATCATTTGTCTTTTTGATGATGCTGAATATTCGTAAAAAAATGATTGCATATAGTGAAAAAACCAAAAAACCACCGAGAAATCCCCATTCTTCGGATAAAATACTGAAAATAAAATCAGTACTCTGCTCCGGCAAATAGCGATAATGACTTTGCGTTCCTTTCAGAAAACCTAACCCTGCTTGCCCCCCTGATCCGATTGCCGTCATCGATTGGAGAATATGCCACCCAGCGCCGAGCGGATCGCTATTAGGATCTAAAAAGATAATCAGCCGTTTCATCTGGTAGTCTTTTAAGACTCTACTCCCAACCAATGCACCGGATAAAGCGATGGCGAAAATGCCGAATACATAGCAAATCCAGTAATAATACCGTTTTTTTAAAAGAAGATATCCTATTGCGGCAATAATCATAGCTCCGATAACGGAAAAAATAATCAGCAGCGTAATATTTTTATTGCCTAACACCTTAACCGCAAAAAAAGGTTTACGCAAAATAGTCCGCTCCCAAAGGGGCAAAAGCGTAAAAATAAGTGTACAGAGTGTTGTACTCAATAAACCGAATACATATCGAAGCGGAAAACCGGCTATAAAGCTCATGACCAAAAAAATAGGGAGATACACAGAGGCTGTTCCGAGATCCGGCTGCAACAGTATCAACCCCATCGGTACAAACATAATAACCAACGCCTTTACAAATCTGCGGAATTCAGGCTCATTCTGTGACCTTGATAGATACCACGCAAGGAATAAAATATAAATAATTTTTGTAAATTCGGAAATTTGTATACCGAAATCTCCAATTCCGATCCAGCTCCGTGCGCCCTTAACAGTCTTTCCGAACAGCCTTGTATACACCAATAAGAGCATCGTAATAATATAGACCAATAAAGCGCGATCAGCGATTTTAGTATAATCGTATATTGCTACTGCAAACAGCAAAATCAATCCCGACACTACCCAAATAAGCTGTTTAATATATTCATTCGAAATCGATATGCCATCGGAATTAACTCCGGAAGAATAGATAAAGAGAATACCGATAACCGACAAGCCGATTACCGCTAAAAAAAGCATATAATCAAAATTAGTAACACGTCTCAGGTTCATTCTTGTCTTACCCTTACCGCCGGTAAAAAGTTCTTACCACCGAGCGCTTCAAGCGCTTCTTGATATGTTTGATCCGCAAAGATACCCTGAAAGATGATATTTGTCGCATAAGGCGCCCACCACTCCCATGTATTCTGCGCTTCAACCAATACAACTACTACAACAGCATCTTCCGCCGGAGCATTGTAAGGCCCATACGCCGCCATCCACGAATGCCATCGATCGGAAAAACCTACTTCTGCAGTACCGGTTTTTCCGGCAAGCTGCACAATTTTATTACGCATTGGGTATTGAGACGTTCCATCTGTAATGGTATACCGCATATCGGCCCGTACCTGAGCGAATATATCCGGCTGAATATCGCTTTTCTGTAATATCTCCGGCTTTTTTTCGTAAATAAGTTCGTTCGTATCGGGCGCTCTGACTTCTTTCAATAAATGCGGCTTATAGATTACCCCGTTGTTCACAACCATTGCAACCATATTTGCAACTTGTAACGGCGAAGCGAGCATAAATCCCTGTCCAATGGCCATATTCATCGTATCTCCGCCAAGCCATTTTTCATGGAAGTTTCGTTCCTTCCATACGGGGTTGGGTACCTGCCCGATTGCTTGGCTTGGCAAATCGATTTCGGCGGACTTACCGTACCCAAAGTCGCGGACATAATCGACCATTTTATCGATACCGAGGTTATCGCGACATACCGTCCAATAGTAAATATCGCAGGATTGTGCAAGCGCATTGCGTAAATCAAGATACCCGTGTCCTGAACGTTGATGACAGCGGAATAAGTGATTACCGTATTCTATTTTACCGGTACACTGCACTTTTTTTTCAGGAGGAAAAGCCTTCTCTGCCAGAATTGCAGTAGACATAGCGATTTTAAATGTCGAAGCGGGAGGATAGCTCGCATTTACCGCTCTGTTCAAAAGCGGATTACGGGGATCATGCAACACCTGTGCATACATCTCGTTCCCGCTATCATTCAAAAAAAGATTGGAATCAAAAGAAGGGTACGAAACAAGCGCAAGGATTTCTCCCGTTGCGGGCTTTAGTACTACGGCAGCCCCGATACGCTGACCGAGTGCATCTTCCGCCAATTTTTGAATTTTTCGGTCGATAGTTAAAATAAGATTATTGCCCATTTTAGGGGGAGTAAATGCAGTATTGTTTTCGATTAAACGCCCCCGCGCATCAACCGTACGGTATTCGCTGCCGTCCTCGCCTCGTAACCACTCATCATAATATTTTTCGATGCCAGCTTTACCGATTGAAGTATTCGCCGTATAGCCCTTGTTATAAAACGCCTTAAGTTCTTCTTTGGTTATATCACCGACATAGCCGAGAATATGAGAAAACGACCCCGTTTCAACATAGTTGCGTACCGGCTTTGAATGCCACGAAACCCCCGGCAATTCGTCGATATTTTCTGCAAGAGAAGTAATGACTTCGTAAGGAAGATTAGAGCGTATCTCAATACTCTGAAAGGAACTACGCTTTGTCGGCAATTTCTTTTCGATATCAGCAACGGGAATTTGAAGAATATTAGCAAGACGAGCGATAACCGTCGAAAATGATTTTTTCGGAACTTCTCCCGGCGTTACCGAGACGGCGAATGTATTGGTGTTAAGCACCATCGGTATATTTGCATTGCGGTCAAAGATTTCTCCGCGCTGTGCAGGAATGCGTTCAGAACGCTGGGATATGGTTTGAGACTGTTTTCTAAACTGATCGCCTTGAACAATCTGCATCGAAAATAATCTAAAAAGGTAGATGATGAGAATACAAAACACAAAAACGCTAAAAAATTTCAGCCGCTTATCAACTTGTTGAAAATCCTGCGCATACATGGAACTCAGAGCTCCCTTATTTCAAACGCGTTCGGAAATAAACCAAACAACATAAATAACAGCGGCGCACAGAGCGCATTTTCCGCAACTTCAATCCAAAAGGAGACTGCAAACAGACTATACACCTGAATACTTTGCCCGAACAACAGTTTTAATAGGAATAAAACGCCCATCTTTAGGAAAGTAGCAGAAAGACCAAGCATGAATGGAAAAAAGAAGCGCCGCACATTATACTTTCCGTACAACATTCCATAAAGGAATCCGAGTACGGTAAATACAAAAGAATGAAGCCCCATCGGCGCCAATGAAAGAAAATCAAAAATTAGTCCGGAAAAAAAACCCGCCGTAACACCGGCAACGGTTCCATTATACAGTGCAATATACACTACAAGAATTAAAATTAAATCTGGTAATGCCGGTAATAACTGAATATGGGACAAAATTGCCGTTTCAAACACACCGAGTAAAAAGGCAGCTGCAATCGCCCACAGAATAAGTTTTCTCACTGAGCCGCCTCCCCATCGGAACCCGATAAGTTTAATACAAATACATAGTCGAGCCGAGAGAAATCGATAATCGGCTGTACCGCTAGCTCAAGATACGTTTCATAATCATGTACCTTAATACCGGTTACAATACCGATGGGACTGTCTTTAGGAAACAGATTATTTTCTCCCGAGGCAAGAATTCTATCGCCGATAGCGATTTCGTCTTTTGCTCGTTTTTGTACATACTTCATAATGAGCGGAAGATCGGCTGCGCCCTGTCCATTGATCAACCCCCGATGTTTTGTTGTTTGAACGGAGGCGGCAATATAACATTGGTAATCATAGAGCGGGATGATCATGCTGCTATCGCGACCGGTTTGTACGATTTTTCCAACCAAACCGACATTG
>CAUVHB010000192.1:0-3966 GCA_963551335.1 uncultured Treponema sp. | reverse complement strand
CATTAACACCTCCTCCCATCCTTATATGACGTTCGGAGGAAAATGGCAGGAAAAAACCTTACAAACGATTTTGAGTATCGCTAAAAATTGAAAGAGTCCATATTGTCACATCGCATTTTAGATGATACTATCAATATATCTATTCTTCATAATCGGAAAGGAAAGAGTATGAATACAATGCCGACGGTAAGGACGCGGGAAGAAATTCTGTTTGATATAATGCAGACCACTTCACGGTTATACAGTATTCGCGATAAAGATATCTTATTGGAAAGGATATTAACTGAGTCGCGGCAGGCGTTGAATGCTGATGCAGGTTCTATTTATTTGGTAGAAGGAAATCAGCTGGTTATCCATTACGCACAGAATGAAACACTGCAAAAGCGATTAAAGCCGGGAGAAAAGCTTCCATTTCATGTTTTTTCGTTCCCAATCAATGACACGACTATTGCAGGGGCGGCTGCGGTAACGAAGCAGCTTATCAACGAACCTGATGTTTATGCGATTTCTCCCGATAAGCATTATAAGTCCGGTACTGTCAGCGATGTGGCGACAGGCTATAAAACAGTATCTACATTGACGATGCCGTTGATTGCCATTTCCGGCGATGTGTTGGGCGTTCTGCAAATGATTAATGCGCTGGACGTACACGGTCGTATCCGCGCCTTTACTTCCGACGATGAAATGTTTCTTTCTCATTTTGCGGCAAATGCTGCGGCAACTCTCATGCACGCATCGTTAACCCGCGAGATGATCCTTCGAATGGTGCAAATGGCGGAGCTGCACGACCCGCGCGAAACAGGTCTGCACGTTCACCGTGTCGCAAGCTATGCAGTAGAAATTTATGACCGTTGGGCGTTTAATCATAATATTCACCGCCATGAACGAGAAAAATTCCGCGATGCGCTTAAAATTGCTGCCATGTTGCACGATGTCGGAAAAATCGGCATTTCGGATACTATTCTCAAAAAACCCGGTAAACTCACACCGGAAGAGTACCGAACGATGCAAAGTCATACATGGCGCGGGTCAAAACTGTTCTTGTCGGGAAATTCTGCGATTGATACTTTGTCGCGAGACATTGCGCTCCGGCATCATGAAAACTGGGATGGCACCGGTTACCCCGGTCATATCGCACCGGAAACTGGCGCAATTGTACAATACAACCCCGCGCATACTGCAGCACAGGGACTCATCGGAGAGGAGATTCCGCTCGGAGCGCGTATTACCGCCCTTGCCGATGTATACGATGCGCTTTCTTGCAAACGAGCGTATAAAGACGAATGGACTGAAGAAAAAGTGCTGGAGGAGATACAGCAACTCCGCGGCGTAAAATTTGATCCTGATATAACCGATGCTTTTTTTGAAATTGCGCCGAGGATTAAAGGAATTAAAGAACGTTTTTCAGAAGACGCTGCGTTTCCCGATCTAGAGCTTGAGCGAATTCCATAATTTCCTTTTTTCCAAAGACCTTTGTGCGCTCGGGGGCAAGCCCGTTTACCGATAGTTCGTACATAAAATTGCGGATAGATAAACGTTCGCCGATATTTTCTGCCGTATAGACTACGCCGCGGTCATTAATCACTTTGATATGAGCCTCGACGAGCTGTTTTGCAAGCGGTATATCGCGGGTGATAACCATATCGCCCTGTACAGCATGGGCAAGGATGTAGATATCCGCTGCTTGATCTTCGGCTTCGGTTACGATAGTTGTGCAATAAGCATTTTTAGGAATAGGAATTTGGCGATTAGCGGCAAAGACTGCCGGAACTTGCAGCCGTTTCGCTGTTTTACAAATAATTTCCCGGATACGCACCGGACATGAATCCGCATCGACAAAAAAAGTCATCTTTGTTCATCATTCGGCGGAGCGAGCGAGTAAATAATCGAATCGATATCTTCAATCATTTTTTTTGTTGACTGCTCGATTAATACTTCTGTTTCGTTTTGAGGAATCGTTCCCTGCGGGTTTAGCCGTTCTTTGCTCAGCTCATCCGAAAGCAAGATGCCGGCGATAATTGCTACACGCAGGGAGTCATTGACGCCGGAGGTTTGCTGCACCTCCGACACCACTTTTTTATAGTGATTGTAAATAGACTGTAAATATTCAGCGGGCTGGTCAGCTTCAAGCGCAAACGACGTACCTAACAGATCGATTTGCAGCCGCCCTTTGCGTTCGACCATCGTTAAAAAATATCCAGTTGATTGGAATGATTTACGGGTTCTTGCGGAGCAGGCTGCGGTAAGGTTTCGGCAACAGCGGCTTGAGCTTGCGTTTCAGAAGCTTCCTTGTATACAGTGTCTGAGTATCCGGATGCACCAGCTTCAGTTGCATTTGCTGCCAGCGGCTGCATTTCCTGATATTCGCTTGCTGCCGGCGCTGCCTCATGCGAGGCAGATGCCACTGTGGAATTTGCCGCTTGATACACGGTGTCTTCAAATGCGCTCAAGTGGTTGAGCGCATTAATTATGCCTTCCTCGATCTTTGCTTGGTCGTTTCTAAAGACAAGAACTATATTCTCCAACTCTTCAATTCGCTGTTGACGATCATGCAGTTCAAGCTTTAATAAATCGTTCTCATCTTTGAGGGTCTGCATTAGCTCAATGGCTTTAGAGACTCTTGCTTCAAGCTGTTTAATTTGATCGAGGTTTAACATACTTTAGGCTCCTAATGCTTTTTTTGACTGTTCGACAACGCTTTTAAAAGCGGCAGGATCTTCGATAGCCATATTGGATAAGGCTTTGCGGTTTAAAGTGATGCCGGCTTTCGCCATTCCGTTGATAAAGCGTGAATAGCTCATTCCTTCCGCACGGACGGCGGCATTTATTCTGCTAATCCACAATCGACGCATATCGCCTTTACGATCGCGGCGAGCCTCAAAACTGTGGGTAAGCGCTTTTACAACAGCGTCTTTTGCAGCTTTATAGTTCGTACCTCTGCGTCCGCGGAATCCTTTTGCTAACTTTAAAATCTTCTTACGTCTGTGGATGCGTTTATTTGAACATAACGATCTCGGCATTGTATTCTCCTAAATAATCAAAACTTAATTGGTGCCGTAAGGGAGCAGCTGCTTTCTTACTTTTTTGCTGTCAGCTTCGGCTAAAATTCCTGCTTTGCGCAAATCGCGTTTACGTTGCGGGGATTTCTTTGTCAAAATATGGCGCAAATTCATTTGCTTGTACTTCACTTTACCGCTGCCGGTAAACTTAAAACGTTTTGCTGCAGCGCTCTTACTCTTCATCTTAGGCATAGCACACCTCGTAAATTATTTCTTTGATTTAGGCGCTAATGTCATAGACATGGTGCGTCCTTCCATTGCCGGAGGTTTTTCTACCGTTAAATCTCCGCCGAGTTTTGCCAGTACGTTATTTAATACGTCCAGCCCCAGCTCGGTATGGGCTAACTCCCGCCCCCGAAAGCGGATTGTTACTTTTACTTTATCGCCGTCATCAAGAAAATTCTGTATATGCCGCGCTTTAAAGGACAAATCATGGTCATTTATCTTAGGCTGCATACGGATTTCTTTCAGCGCTTGCAGCTTTTGTTTTTTCTTGGAATCACGGAGCTTTTTTTCCAATTCAAAACGATACTTTCCATAATCTAAGATCTTGCAAACGGGCGGATCCGCTTGCGGAGCCACTTCAACGAGGTCAAGATTAACGTCTTGAGCCATCCTGAGAGCTTCAAGGGTGGAAACAATGCCCTTTTGCGCCCCTGCATCATCAATTAACCGAACCTCGCGGACACGGATTTGTTCATTAATCCGCAAACCTTTATTCTCCGCCAACTATTCTCCTCCAGTACACATTTCTCAATGCACATAAAATAAAGCTATAGATCATAAGTATATCGAATTTTATTTGAATATGTCAAGGTTATCATTCAGGGAAATCAGTTTTTGTCATTTTCATAGGTTTTCAGACCAAAAGCACCGGAAAAATATTAAAAAAGCGCCTCATTTTTTC
>CAUVHB010000191.1:0-3971 GCA_963551335.1 uncultured Treponema sp. | reverse complement strand
GCGTCGCATCATTAAAAGTGTACATCCGTGTACACTTTTAATGGCGAATTTCGGCAAAGCCGAAATATCGCTTCTGTTTGAACCAGCGGCATCCCTGCCGCTGCTCAACGTATCAAAGATACGCCTGCGGTACTTTTTTACCGTATTCCTTGTATCTGCATCGTCTATTTCAAAAGGCTTACGGCTGGGGGTATCTGCGTTGCTTCTGAAAATGTTTAGCGTATCAGAAGCGGCACGGATGCCGCTGGTTCTACGCAGTAACAAGTTTGCCTTGCAAATTTGCAGCCCCAAAATATACACGGATGTATATTTTGGGCGAGGATGTCCGTGGTTATAAGCAGTAGCGAGATTTGTGTTATATGCACAAATCTCGTCGTCAGAACGCCCAAGGATGGGCGGGGCATAAGTCAGTAACAAGTTTTGGAACAAAACTTGTCCTCCACCGATGTACATGGACGTACATCGGTGGAGAGGTACACGGGGGTACACTGTTCAACAGGCTTACGGCAAAAGGATTTTATACAACAGTTTCTATGGCATATATTCATTCGTATGAAACATTTGGGACGGTAGATGGGCCGGGATTGCGGTTTGTGGTATTTCTGCAAGGGTGTCCGATGCGCTGCAAGTATTGTCATAATTGCGATACATGGGAGCGAAAGGATGCTCGTATTCTGGATACTGCTGAGCAGACGTTTGAGCGGATCAGACGGTACAAGCACTACTACCTTTTTGCAGGCGGTGTTACGGTAACCGGCGGGGAGCCGCTCGGACAGCCTGAATATGTAAAAAATCTCTTTGAACTGTGCAAAAAAGATTCACTGCATACGGCCGTTGATACATCCGGCTATTTTCTAAACGATAAAGTAAAGGCGGCTTTGGAGTACACCGATCTTGTTCTGCTCGATATAAAATCGATTGATGAAGAGCAGCATCTGGATCTGACCGGAGCGCCGCTTTCGCGGGTTTTAGCCTTTTTGGATTATCTTACTTCTATTAATAAACCGGTGTGGCTGCGGCATGTTATAGTGCCGGGCATTACTTACAATAATGAATTGCTGGAAAAACTAGCCGACTTTATTAAGCCGCTGCCGAATATAGAAAAAGTTGATCTTCTTGCCTACCACACACTTGGTGTATTTAAATGGAAAGAACTCGGCAAGGACTATCCGCTGGAAGGCGTGCCGCCGCTTTCGGCTGAAGAGTATGCAGTTGCAAAGCAAATTTTTCTTGACCGCGGTTTACCGCTTACATCGGGTGCGGCAGAGAAATAGCGCGGCGCTCTGCTTGTACAAACGAAACGGCTCGTTTTTGCATGAAAACGGAAGCACATACTGAAGACCGCTTACTTATACTGAGGATTTGTTTCGTAAAAATCTGCGGGAAGAATGTCCATTAAGATGATATTGTGGTACTCCATATTTCTGATTAAGCTTTCGCGGATTTCTCCTATTCGTTTAAAGCCGACTTTTTCGTAACAGGCAATGGCGCGCTGATTAAAGTCATATACCCGTAATAGAATGCTATGCAGATTGATCTTTTTAAATGCATAATCCAACAATAGCGACAAGGCTTCTTGTCCGTACCCCTTTCCCCAATAGCGCTTGTCGCCAATGAAGATACCGATTTCCGCCGTCCGGTGAAGGTGATTGATGTCGATAAAGCCGACATTGCCGAGCAAGTGATTGGTTTTAAGATCAATGATGCCGTAATTGTGTTCTTGCGCAAGTTTTTTGAGAAACTCTCTTTCCCCTTCGACAGAAATAATTGATGAACTTAATTGCAGATTTTCGATCACTTCCACATCGTTCAGCCAAACCGCATACTGTTCGGCATCTTCGAGGTTGAGCGGCGAAAGGTAGCATTGAGTGCCTATCAGCTTTTTTATGTACATAATAAGCCTCCTTTTCTCCTTTTAAAAATATGTGGGCATCTGCGTTGTCGCTACGCCGAAATAAATACTCACCGTATACCCGATACGCCTCCGTTTTATTTCGGCTAGGCTCCTAGCATCTACCTCACCTATTTTTAAAAGGCTTACGGAAAGTTTATTTTCAGAAGCACTTATTTATCCATGCCGCTTCTGAAAATGTTCAACATATCAGAACTGCCAAGGATGGCAGTGGTTTCAAGCAGAAGCAAGTTTGCTCCTGCAAACTTGTAGCCTAAAAATGAACAAGGATGTTCATTTTTAGGCGTGCCTGCGGTACTTTTTTACCGTATTCCTTGTATCTACACCGTCTATTTCAAAAGGCTGACGGAAAGATTATTTGCAAAAGCGCTGGTCATGCAAAACCGCCACGGATGACGGTGGTTCTAATCAATAGCGTGTTTGCCCAACGACTTATAATTAAACATGGACAAGGCTGGCAATGTTTACCGTGCGCCCGGAATCTTTACGACGATGTTTGCAAGCTCCGGTTTCTTTTCAAGGTCTTTTTTTAGTCCTTCCGCGCGAGCTTTGTTGACATAGTCTGGCGACTGGAATGAATAGGTGAACTTGGTATGCACGTCGTAGGTTCCCTTCATCAATGCATATGCGTCTTCCGTCATTACGAGCTCTTCGTCGGTGGGGATAACGAATATCTTTACCGGCGAGTCGTCTGCGCTGATGCAGGTTTCCGCATTGCGGGTGCGGGCGAGCGCATTCTTTTTGGGATCAATCTTGATGCCGAGATGGGTTAAGCCTTCGCAGACGGCGAGCCGGGTGTCGAAGCCAAATTCTCCGACGCCGGCGGTAAAGACTATTGCATCCGGTTTTTGACCAAGGGCAGCGATATAGGCGCCGAAGTATTTTTGCAATCGATATACTTCCATATTAAAAGCAAGCCGCGCTCGTTTATCTCCTTCCTCCATCGCTTTAGAAACATCGCGGCGGTCAACATACTGTCCGGTAACGCCGAGCAAGCCTGATTTCTTGTTCAAGGCGGTATCCATTTCCGCCGGCGTCATACCGGTTTTCCGCATAATATAGAATGGCAGGGCAGGGTCGCAGTCGCCGGAGCGGGTACCCATGACCAAGCCTTCCAAGGGGGTTAGCCCCATCGAAGTATCGAAGCACTTGCCCTGCTTAACGCAGCACATCGAAGCGCCGTTCCCGATATGCGCAATCACGATATTGGTATCCTCCGGCTTTTTCCCGAGGATAACCGCGGCTCGCTTTGCTGTATATAAAAAGCTGGTGCCGTGGAAACCGTAGCGGCGGGCGGAATATTTTTCGTACCATTCATGCGGAATGGCGTACATAAAGCTCGTTTCGGGCATCGTTTGATGCCACGCGGTGTCGATAATTGCACAGTGCGGGACATTCGGCAGCACTTTCTGGGCGGCTTCGATTCCCATAATATTGGCGGGGTTGTGCAGCGGCCCTAAGTCCTGCACCTCGCGGAAAGTGTTGAGAATTTCGGGGGTTACGATAACCGATTTGATGAACTTGTCGCCGCCGTGGGTTACGCGATGTCCGACCGCCTTAATCACATTCATGTCGGTGATAACGCCTACGGATGGATCCGTCAGTGTTTTAATGATGAGTTCAACCGCATGGGTATGGGTTGGGCAGGGGCTTTCCAGCACATACTTGTCTTTTCCCTTTGCTTCGTGAGTAATCACGCTGCCGGGCTGGGTTACCCGCTCTACAACACCCGATGCAAGGACGCTTTTATTGTCCCAATCATACACCTGATACTTTACCGAAGAACTGCCGCAGTTCAATGTCAAAATAACCATACAAACTCCTATTATTAACACTCTAGGGAATCTCTCAAAACAATACCTTTAGTTTTTTAAAAGATGCCCTATAACATGCCGATAGAGCTTTCCCTTTGAGGGACCCTCTGTCATCTATGAGCTTTTAGTATATAGCGAAAGCGGGGAAATGTCAAAAAGGAAGATATTTCTAAGAAAATAATCTTTATGGATAGGATAAATATCTAGCTGCGTCGTAACCAAAGGTATTAAAGCCGACTGCAACC
>CAUVHB010000190.1:0-3974 GCA_963551335.1 uncultured Treponema sp. | reverse complement strand
CCTCAACGTATCAAAGATACGCCTGCGGTTAATTTGTGCTCGCGCCTCGTATCTGCATCATATATTTGCAAAAGGCCTACGGAAAGCTTATTTTCAAGAGCAGTGTTCCCATGTAGTAGCAATATTTGTGAAAGCAAAATATTACTTCTGATGCTCCTCAACGTATCAGAACGTCCACGGATGGACGGGAAATAAAACAAGAGCGATGTTTTTGCTGTACAAAAACTCGCCTGCAATGCGCCCAAGGATGGACGTGGGATAGGTCAGAAACAAGTTTTGGAATAAAACTTGTCCTCAACCGATGTGTACGTCCATGTACATCGGTTGAGAGGGGCTCGGGATGTACAACAGTTCAAGATGGTTCACATGGTCTCACGATCTCCATTATTCTGCGCTTTTCACTATTTCCTCAGCTTTGGCATCGTCATAAATCGCATAAATGTAAACAACATCTAACTTTATACATGACACTGTATATGCCATATTGGTTCATTTCTGAACCAATTCATCCACTGAACTCATAAATGAACCAAATACTTAAGAAAATATAGAAGGTTTATTTTAAGCGGCACAAATGGCGCCGCTTAAAAACACGTCGAGTTTGCGTATCGCAAACTCGCTCATTAACGTATGCGCATTCCGCGCACGAATGCAGCGATTTTCGAGAATTGATATTCTCTCAACCGCTGCATTTTAAAGAACGGATTTCGGAATCTCCATTCGGAAATCGCTAAAAATCGGTAAAACTTGGTGTTTTTTATGGATGGGTATTTTCCTTTTTGTGCGGAATCCATTTGAAATTCTGCAGATTGTTTCCTCAGTATGGCAGTATATCTCTATATGTACTTATATCGAAATGTACTTATATCGAACTCGACTGGTTCAGCACGCGTTCTCTCTTTGCAGAATACGACGTTCCAGCGGTTAAAAACTGCTTGATGCCTTTAATCTATTTGTGTTGGCATAGAAATTGCTTTAGCTTTAGCAACAACGTCTAGTATATAGACAAATAAACAAAGTAAGGAGTATGCACATGGCACTTATGACAGGCGAACAGTATGTTGAGAGTATGCGTAAACTGAATTTGCAGGTTTACATGTTCGGAAAGAAAGTCGATAATGTTGTCGATAATCCGATTCTCCGCCCTTCCTTGAACTCGGTGAAGGCCACGTATGATCTGGCTCAAATGCCGGAATACGAAGATTTAATGACCGTTAAATCTTCTTTAACCGGAAAAAAGATCAACCGCTTCACACATATCCATCAGAGTCCGGAAGATCTGATTAAAAAGGTAAAGATGCAGCGGCTCTGCGGACAAAAAACCGCGGCTTGTTTCCAGCGTTGTGTCGGTATGGATGCGTTTAATGCCGTTTTCAGCACCACGTATGAACTCGATGAAAAATACGGAACTCACTATCATGAAAACTTCAAAAAGTTTATCCAGCACGTTCAGGATAAGGATCTTACCGTAGACGGCGCAATGACCGACCCGAAAGGCGACCGTTCTTTGGCGCCGCACGCTCAAGTTGACCCCGATATGTACCTGCACGTTGTAGAGCGGAGGGCTGATGGTATCGTGGTTCGTGGTGCAAAAGCGCACCAAACCGGTTTTATCAACTCACATGAAGTTATCGTTATGCCGACCATCGCAATGGGTGAAGATGACAAAGACTATGCAGTAGCCTTTGCCTGCCCGACCGATGCGAAAGGTATTTTCATGATTGTCGGACGCCAGAGCTGCGACACCAGAAAGCTGGAAGGTTCCGAAATCGATGTCGGTAACTCAACCTACGGCGGAACCGAAGCGTTGGTTATCTTCGATAACGTATTTATTCCGAATGATCATATCTTTCTGAATGGCGAATTTGAATTTGCCGGTATGCTGGTTGAACGCTTTGCAGGATATCACCGTCAGTCTTACGGCGGATGCAAGGTCGGCGTTGGCGACGTTCTTATCGGTGCAGCGGCTGTCGCAGCAGACTACAACGGCGCTCAGAAAGCATCTCACGTTAAAGACAAGCTGATTGAAATGACCCACCTGAACGAAACGCTGTACTGCTGCGGTATCGCGTGTTCGGCAGAAGGAACCAAGACCAAATCCGGTAACTACCTTATCGACCTCTTGCTTGCTAATGTCTGTAAGCAGAATGTTACGCGCTTCCCGTATGAAATTGCACGCCTTGCAGAAGACATTGCAGGCGGCTTGATGGTAACCGCTCCGGCAGAATCCGACCTGCGCGATCCCAAACTCGGACCGTATGTTGTAAAATACCTACAGGGTGTCGCCTCCGTTTCTACCGAAAACCGCTTACGCATTCTCCGCTTGATCGAAAACCTAACCCTCGGCAGCGCCGCAGTCGGTTACCGCACGGAGTCCATGCACGGCGCCGGTTCTCCGCAGGCACAGCGCATTATGATTTCTCGCCAAGGTAACCTTGCAATGAAGAAAAAGCTTGCAAAAGATATCGCGAAAATTAAGGAGTAGTGCTTTTAAAAAAACAGGGGGATGTTTCCCCCTGATAAAAGCTTGAGTTATGGACGGCGCAAAAGAAATTATGCATGATGTTTTGTATTTCATAAAATCCGTTCTGCATCGGGGTTGTTGATTTTAACTAAATAACTTAATGTAGACCGCCCATAAGAAGTTCGCGCTAAAAACAGGGCATCGTCCAATTTAAAAAAATTTGAACGATGCCCATGAAGTAAATAAAAACTTTCCAAAACCTTAAGACCTCTATAAAAAGCATATTGCTCATTTTAGAGATCTTAGTTCCATTTAAGTGGGTCTTGTATCAATCAAGCAGTAAGACCTAATGCAGTGCGGTTCGCCAACGGCAATAACATCTACAAATGAAAAATCATCATCAGTAGATTCCGCTTTTTGCACAACATATTTTTCATCGTTCATAGTTTCACCTCTTTCTTATCAAATTTTTTCATCCGCATACGTATGTACAAGACAGGAAGTAATAAGATAAATCCCGAACTTGTATATACAGCAGCGGGAGAAATACCCCTAAGTATATAGCCGAGAGTATAGGTAATAAGCGGACTCAGCAATGCATTTAAGTTTCCAAACGCTGAATAATACTGTCCTAAATATTGTTCATCAATCTCACGCATTGTATACGCGCCAAGCAAGGAATTAAGGATACCTGTAATAATAAATATACATCCATTTACACTGCATACATAAATGATACTGCTATTTATAAAATGCAGTAAGCGGCAGCACATCATGACCAATAAAAGCGGCGCAAGCGACCGTAGATTAAAAATTCGGTCTCCGGAAAGAGAAACAACTATCAGTCCGATAATATTTCCAATTGTTCCTGCCATAATAAAATACGTATACTGCGCTGGGACAAAGACACTACCTGCATTACCTGAAAATATAAAATATGCCGTAAATGAAGCTACTGCAATGTGGATATTAATCAGCAGCGTCATAATGATGAATACCGTCAATGTTTTATTTTGAATAACGGTTTGTATTCCAGAAATGATATCTTTAATAATAGTTTCTTTTACCGGCTTGGTCGGAACGCAATAGTCCCGATGTAAAAATTGATTGATGAGTCCTGATATAAAAAACGATATTGCATTGATAATGAGAATTTCTTTTATACCGTCCGTTGTAAATAGTTTTCCTCCGGCATACTGACCGATCAGCAAAGAAGCGTTTGCAAGCAGGATTAAAAACATGTTCAATTTTACTACATCGCTTTTTGCGCCTATGCGTTTTATTACCACCATTGCAGCGCCGTCAAAAACGCAATTCAATGTCGATAGTAAAATAAAAATCGAAATAATAATAACTGTATTAATATGTCCTGAAAGGAAAAAGAGCAGTACCATGACCGCAGCACGCAAATAGTCAGAGGCAACAAGCATGGTTTTTATATTTTTGCCTTTGATAAACGTTGTAATCAGCGGTGATAAAAAGAACATAGCTATTTCTGTAATTGAAACAA
>CAUVHB010000189.1:0-3988 GCA_963551335.1 uncultured Treponema sp. | reverse complement strand
AAAAATCTAACCAAAATAGAAGCCCTAAGGAAAGGCACAATGGGGTTAAGTGTCTCGGTTACAGACCTGCGTGAGTCCGTTTGCGCGTGCATTCTCCGTACAGTAACCAATGGGCGTACCGTTTTTGGTCAGTTCCCTCAACAGTTCCCGTTTTTCGAGGAATATGGTTACCCAACTAACCCATTGATATAATCCCTGCAAAGGGGATTTTGCGGATGATTGAATAGCTCTGTAGCAGGGCTATATTCAAGCAGCTGCCCGTCAAACATGAAAGCGGCAGTATCGGCAATTCGCTTTGCTTGCGCAAGGTTGTGTGTTACAATGGCAATACCGATATGCTCTTTTAGCCGGAGCAGCAGCTGTTCTATCTTCTGGGTGTTTTTCACATCAAGCTGAGAACAGGGTTCATCCAGCAGCAAATATTCAGAGCCGCTACTCAAACTGCGGGCAATGCACAGCCGCTGCTGTTGTCCTCCGGAAAGCAGCATGGCATTTTTATGCATATCAACCTCATCTAAAAGCCCCACCTCAGCCAGCATATCCCGGATGTGCGCATCGAGCGCTTCTTTCGATTCTACTGCCCCGTGATGATACAAAAAGGGAAGGCTGATATTTTTATAAATCGAAAATGGGAAAGGGCAAGGATTTTGAAATACCATCCCGATTCGGCTTCGTACCTCCTGAGGATCGGCTGTTAAAAAATCTTCATCATCGAGCATGATACTGCCCCGTGCAAAACCGCCCCGCTCTTCCAGTAAACGGTTAATCGCATAGAGCAGCGTAGACTTACCGCATCCCGACGGTCCCACTAAGGCAAGTATTTCATGCTTTTTAATCGTTATGTTAATGCGGTGTAATACCTGATCTTTTCCGTAGAAAGCATCAAGATCAATAACACGTATCATTGTTTTACAGGCTTCCCATGCGTTTTTCCGCTACCGTTAAAATAGACAGCAGCTGTATTAATACAGAGGACGAGTACCAAAAGTACACAGGCGGTTGCATATGCAGACTCCATATCAATACCTTCGCTTACCAGCAAATAGAGATGATAGGGTAATGCCATTACAGGGTCCGTCAGCCGCGTTGGTACCGGAGCTATGAGCACCGCTGCGGTAAGGATGATCGGAGCGGTTGCCCCTATCGCAAAACCAATGTAGAGGGCAGCTGCACGGATAATATCGGCTTTAATGAGCGGCAGTACGATATGCATGATTGTATAGCGCTTTGATAAGCCGATGCTGTATGCGCTCAATAGCAGCAGCTCGTCCAGTTCAGTGAGAGCTTTTTCAATACGCTGTTCCAAAAATGGGAAAATCATAATGCCGAGCGTCAAGCCGCCCGCAATCAGGCTTTTGCCAAAATGCATATATTTGACAAAAACCGTATACCCAAACAGCCCTAGAATAATGGAAGGAACTGCAGCAAGCGCATAGAGCATGAGTCGGATTGTAGCGCGTAATTGAGCATTTTTTACAAAAAAACACAAGGAAATACTCACTGGCAAGGCACACACCAATCCGGCTATTCCTGCAACGGCGCCTAAATATATGGTAGAAATAATTGCGGGGAAAATACCGCCTTCATTGACATCAAAGCCTTTGGGTGCTGTAAATAAGAACCGCAGGCTTATTTTTCCGATACCGTTTATCACAACAAAGGAAAGTACAAAAAGCACAGCAGCTGCCGTTACCGCGGCGCTTACGATTAACAAAACGGGTATCACTGTAGATTTTTTATGCTGTTCCGGCTGTTGTATCATCGTTTTTTATCCATAGAGCGGAGATCAGCGCTCGTCTCCATTGTCAAGCGGCTGCAGAGACGGGCGGCTGCATTGAGTATAAAGACTATCACAATCAGCACAAAGGCAGCTGCAAACAACGCTTTATAGTGGCTGCTGCCTACTTCCGCCATGCCCATTTCCAAAGCAATTCGTGCAGGGATGGTAATGCTTTTTCCCATAAGCTTTGGGAATAAGTTCGCGTTTCCAATCACCATCATAACTGCCATAGTCTCCCCCATGCCGCGGGCTAAAGCAAGCATTGCTGCTGAAAACACCGCTCCTTTTGAACACGGCAGTCCTAGGGAAGTAAGAACATACAGCTTATCCAGCCCGATTGCGAGCGCTGCGGATTCATACTGCAGCATAAATTTATCAAAAGTTTCCATCATAAAGGAGATTTCAAAAGGCAGCAGCATAAATCCGAGTGCTATACCGGCTGCAAGCACCGACTCCCCCGCGGCAAGGTCGAACGTCCGCTCCAAAAATGGCACAAGCGTGAGCATACCGGCGAAGCCGACAATAACGGAAGGAATACCCGCAATCATGTCGAGGCAAGCGCTTGCCATATATTTTTTTTTGCCACGAAGATAATAGCACAGACAGAGACTTGTTCCGAGGGCAAGCGGCAGCGAAAGGAGAACGGCAAGTGCTGAGACATACACGGTTCCCATTACTGCAGGCAAAATTTCAAAGGTTTCGCCGCCTATCGGATCCCAGTCTCCACCGAACAGGAACCGCGGCAGGGATATATTCCGGAGAAAATCCGCTGATTCAAAAAAAACATAGCCGGTAACAAAGAGTACCATACTTACTGCAATGCAGCTGAGCGCCGCAGTACCAGCTCTAAACAAAAAATCCTTCACATTCATGCTTTCTCTGTATATTTACCACGCGGGACAAGTGCAATCGGCATTTGGGAATACCCAAGGACAGCTCTAAACATTTTTAGTTTTAAGGAACTGTCATCTAGGAATGTTCCCTTGCTTTTCGCTTATTTTACCGGCACAAAGCCCATTTTTTCTATCTTGTCGCTTCCTTCTGCGCCCTGCAATACTTCTAAGAATGCTTTCTGAGCTGCATTGGGTTCACCAGATTGCACAACGATGAGCGGACGGGAAATTTTATATGCACCGCTTACGATATTCGCTTTTGTTGCCGCAACATTATCAACTTTCATTGGAATCAGTTTTCCGGCATTTTGATTGACAATACCAAAAGAAGCATAGCCAATAGCATATTCATTAGAGATAACTTTTTGTACCAAGGCACCCATAGAAGGAGCTTGAATGGCATCTTTTTTCACTTGCAGCGAACCCATAATTTTCTTTTGGAACACTTCATGCGCACCGCCGCCGAGATCTCGCGTAACGACCACTATTTCTTTATTCGGTAAGCGGGAATCAAGCTGCTTCCATGTCCTAACAGCGCCGGAGAAAATCTTTTGTAATTCTTCCGTAGAAAGCGATTCTTTTATTTTGAGTATGGGATTTTTAGGATTGACCGAAACGGTGAGCGCATCAATGCCAAGTTTATATTCTTTAAAGTCCTTAATCTTTGCTTTTTCTGTATCTTTTACCTCACGGGCAAGCATCCCAAAATTACTGGTGCCGTCTAAAACAGATTTTACACCGGCACCGGAACCGCCGCTTGAGACAAAAATGATGATATTTTTCTCCGGAAATGCAGGATTGACCTTATTCCATGTTTCATACTTTTCAATATAATCAGTAGAAATGGAAGCAATAACCGGCGCTAAGGTAGAAGAGCCATTAAAGCTCATAACCGGCTGAAAGTCATCCGCAAAGAGCGCGGTACTCACACAAAGACAGCAAAGAAAGAATAATTTTTTCATATAAAATCCATCCTATAAAGATATTTGTCGAAAATTATATAATATATTTTTATTTTTCTCAATATATCGCCTAAAAACGCCACGAGTTTGCTTATCGCAAACATCGCCTATTGATTGCACTTTTTCATTCCGTTGCAAAAGTGCGACAATTCGCCAATCCTCGCCTTTTGACTGTAAACGAAGCTGTATCATCTGAACTGTATAAGAAGAAAAGTTTGGAACTACAACAGCTGTTTGAATCAAGCCGAACATTATGCCTATAGGACATCTGAAAACCTCCGCTTTTTAGATGTCCTATACTTTAAATTTTTCCACTTCTTCTGCGAGGCTTGCAATACTCCGCTTATTCCGCT
>CAUVHB010000188.1:0-4020 GCA_963551335.1 uncultured Treponema sp. | reverse complement strand
CCTTGAACATTTCATCTTTCTCCTCCGCTATGACTGCGGGGCATTTTATGATACACTCATTGCCATGACACAGCACACACAAGACACGCTCTACCTGCTTGATTCCTACGGCTTAATTTACCGCTCTTACTTTGCGTTTGTCAGCCATCCGCTAACCAATAAGGCGGGCGAAAACGTTTCCGCGCTTTACGGCTTTTTTAGAAGCCTTGCAATGATATTGAAGACATACCGACCACAGTATTTTCTTGCCGCCTTTGATTCCCGCACGCCGACCTTTCGGCACGAATGGTACCCTGAATATAAAGCAACCCGCGACAAGACGCCGGAAGATTTGCACGCGCAGATTCCGCACATCGAAAAAATACTGACAACGCTCGGTATCGCCTGTCTCCGCAAAGATGGATTTGAAGCTGATGATATTATCGCAACGCTTGCCCGCCGTGCCGAAAAAGAAGGACGCCGCTGTGTCATCATCTCCGGAGATAAAGACTTGGCGCAGCTAGTCGGAGATTTCGTTTCGGTGCTTAAACCCGATAAAAGTGAAGCCTTGGCGCACTGCGGTATCGAAGAGGTTAAGGAACATTGGGGAGTTGCGCCTGTGCAGATGCTCGACTATCTTTCGCTCATTGGAGATTCTGCGGATAATATCCCCGGCGTCAAGGGCATCGGACCAAAAACGGCTGTAAAACTGTTGCAGGATTACGGTACGCTCGATTCTGTATATGAACATATCGATGCCATTACCGGAGCCACGCAAAAGAAATTGGCTGCCGGCAAGAACAGCGCGTATTTTTCAAAAAAACTGATAACGCTTGCCGCAGATGTCCCCATCGAGGGTACGCTCGAAGATTACCGCTGTGATGCGCTGCACTATGCGGAGGCGGCTACGCTGCTGAAAGAATACGAGCTGCCGCGCCTCGGCGAGCTGTATGCAAAGGCAGCCGAAGAAGCGGACACGACCGGCGCTGAAGGCGTAAACCCTGCGACAGGCGCAGAAACAGCACAGGAGGCAGGTGCAAAATCGATAGGAGGAGCTGACAGCATACCGGAAGCCGGTACCAATATACAATCGGACGCCGGAAGCAATAGACCGCCGGCGGAACTCCGTAAAAACACTGGCGAGTATCGCACCGTAACGGATGCGAGAGACCTTGAAGCCGTCATCGCAGCGGCGGAAGCTCAAGGTTTCGCAGCCTTTGACTGTGAAACCACCGGCCTTAACCCGCTGTATGATTCACTCGTTGGGTTTTCGCTCAGTCTGCAGGCCGGTACCGGCATCTACGTGCCGCTCAAAGCGCCGGCGCCGGAACTGGGTGAACAGCCGTTCCCCGTGATGCCCTACCCCGCCGCAAAAGAACTGCTCGTGCGGCTTTGGAGCAACAAAGCGCTCACCCTTGTGTTGCACAACGGTAAATTCGACTATCAGGTGCTGCGGACGGCAAAGATTTTTACCAGCGCCGGCTGCCGCCTCTTCGACACGATGATAGCGGCATGGCTACTTGAACCGGACAACCTCAACTTCGGACTAGAAAACCTTGCCGAAACACAGCTCGGCTTACAGGGCATTAACTACAAAGACGTCGTCCCCAAGGGGTGTACCTTTGCCGCCGTTCCCCTTCCGCAAGCGACTGCGTATGCAGCGGAGGATGCCGACCTTACGTTGCAATTATATCACCGATACAAGCCCGCCTTGGAACAGGCGCACTTAACCGCACTTTTTGAAACGCTCGAAATGCCGCTGATGCCGCTCCTTGCGGATATGGAAGCGCAGGGAATCTTTCTTAAAAAAGAAGAACTTGCTGCGTTTTCGGAGGAATTGGCGGAGACGCTTGCGCGGGACGAAGCGGAAATATACAAGCTGGTTGGGCACCCCTTTAACATCGCCTCCCCTAAGCAGTTGCAGGAAGTGCTGTTCACCGAGCGGAAACTGCCGACCGGTAAAAAAACAAAAACCGGCTACTCTACGGATATTTCCGTGCTTGAAGAACTCGCTGCCATCGATGAGCTTCCTGCAAAAATTCTCGATTATCGCGCCTCCGCAAAACTAAAATCAGGCTATGCCGATGCGCTGCCCCTGCTTGCCGATACGCACGGACGGATACACACCAGTTTTATTCAGACAGGAACTGCGACGGGGAGGCTTTCGAGCCGCGATCCTAATTTGCAGAATATTCCAATCAGAGGAGAAGAAGGGCGCAAAATCCGCAAGGCATTCTACGCAGCGGACGGCTGTAAACTGATTTCCGCCGACTATGCGCAGATCGAGCTGGTTATCCTTGCTCATTTTTCTCAGGATGAAAATTTAGTCAAGGCATTTCGGCATGGAACCGATGTCCACGCAGCGACGGCAGCGCTCATCTTTAACGTGCCGGTTGAAAACGTTGTCCCCGATATGCGCCGCATTGCAAAGGTAATTAACTTTGGGGTGATGTACGGTATGAGTGCATTCAGGCTTGCCAACCAACTGCGCATCTCCCGCACCGAGGCGGCGGAGTTTATTACCCGCTATTTTACCACCTATGCAGGGGTGTCCGCCTTTATGGAAACACTCAAGGAATCGGCAGCGGAAAAAGGTTTTGTGGAAACACTGATGGGTAGAAGACGGTATATCCGCGCCATCAACAGCAAAAATCAAACGCAGCGCGCCGCAGCGGAACGGATTGCCATTAACACGCCCATTCAAGGCTCCGCCGCCGATATTGTCAAAACGGCAATGCTGCGTGTAGACCGCGCATTAAAACAGCAGCGGCTAAAGGCGCGCCTCCTGTTACAGGTCCACGATGAGCTAATCCTCGAAGCGCCCGATGCGGAGGTCGTTGCAGTCAAAGCACTGTTAAAACAAGAGATGGAACACGTGGTTGAACTCGCCGTTCCGCTCCGTGTCAGCATTGAAGCAGGCAGCTGTTGGGGAGACTTCCACTAATCAGTTAGGGGCACTAAGAACCCGCCTTGGTTCCAAAGCATAGTTCTGAAAATAAAAGCTAAACAGTGGTAACTTTCACACTAACTCGTTCCAACTGCCGCCCTGTTCATATTTTGACCTCCTTGTCAAAATATGAACGCGAGTTTTTTTGCTTGAGCAAAAACATCGCTCCTGCATAGGACAATCGCCATCCTTGGCAATACTGATGTGGTTATTACCGGAGCGCCTCTAAATTATTACGCTTATTCATCCAATAATTCTTGTATGCGTGATTTTTCAATAACATACTTTGCAAGATTTATGCCTTTACTTATTTCAGTCCCATACGATGAGGAAAGTTTCGTATTTTGAATTATGTCTGTTACGCTATGACCTTCCTGTTGAATGATTTTTGCATATTTTATTCCGAATAAATGGATATTCGCTACCTTTTCTCCATCAGCAGCATTATTATACAGAGCGCTCAATTTCGTTGATAACTCTTGTACAGTCATATTCGTTGATCTCCTAACAAAAAATTTTCGAGCCGCATCGTTCAACAATGTACGTCCTTGTATATTGTTGAACTGCGAGATTTGCTAATCGCAAATCTCGATTCTGTTTAATACCCCCGCCCTCCTTGGCGGATATGCACACACTATACAGCAAAACACGTGTACCTCACAACACATTTTGCCGGTTCGGTTTCGCCGCATACCGCCACGGATGACATCGCTCACAAATGTACATCCGTGTACATTTGTGAGCTTCGAGTTTTTCTAATGAAAAACTCGATACTGTGAAGGACCACTGACATCCTGTCAGCAGCAGCGACGTTTTTGCACAGCAAAAACTCGCGTTCAAAAATTGACATGGAGGTCAATTTTTGAACTTGCCATGGATGCCGCTGGTTCCACGCAACAGCGACGTTTGAGGCGAAGCCGAAACTCGCCGTCCATACGGACACGGATGTCCGTGGTTCCGCACAGAAGCGATGTTTTTTGCTTGAGCAAAAAACTCGACGCCCAACAAAATATACGGATGTATTTTGTTGGGTAGGACACGGATGTACATTTTTCATCAGGGGCGACAAGCCACACGAAAACCAAGCTTGGTGT
>CAUVHB010000187.1:0-4031 GCA_963551335.1 uncultured Treponema sp. | reverse complement strand
TAAAACCTGAAAAACGCCGTTGGTTCGGAAAAAAGAAGAATACAGAAGAGAGCGGAGCGGCAAAGCAGGATGTATAACTGCCGTGCAGAATTAAAAAAATTCTCTGTTGCTTTTATTATCATTGTTGGATTGATGATGATATATGCCGGAAGCGTCGTTTTTGCAGATGCTGCCTTACAACCGGCTGTGCAGAGTTTAGCGCAAAAAGCCTTTGCGCTAAAGACAGACGCAGATATCCGACAGTTTTTTGAAAAGCATTTAGCGACGCTGCCCAATGCAACAGCAAAAGTGCAGGCGCTCACGCTTTTAGCTGAATATGAACAGCATAACGGTCATTACTCCAATGCGGCAGCGTGCTACCGGCAGGCAGCGGAGATTGATACCACTGACGGGAAAACCGCGCTTTTATTGGATGCCGTCCGCGCATTCCTCTGCGGCGGCAGTCTCGATTCCGCTCGCAGTCTGTTAACTGAAATTGCTGCAACGCTTCCCGCCAGCGATGAAAATCAGTATTACCGGAGAGCCGCCGTATACGACACATGGAGGCTTCTCGCCGAAGACCGTGCGGATCGGGCAACGCCGCTCATCTCCGCCTATACCAAGAAAAAAGCTTTTTCGGAATATCATCCGGCATTGCTGTTTACGCTTTGGTGGGTTAACGGAGATGAACACGCAAAACAGCGGCTCCTCAAAGAGTACCCCTCCGGTATGGAAGCGGCGGCGGTGAATGGAACCGTTACCGTACAGCCGTCAGCGTTTTGGTACTTAATGCCGAGAAGCGGGCTTGCTCAAAAAACAGCCGCCGGAAGTCAAACACCTCCAGCAGGAACTTCAGCGGAAACAGCGAAAGCCGCACCGGCACCTCAACAAAACAATGCGCCCTCGCAATCAGCTGCCGCGCCACAGCCGGCAAAAGACAATCCCGTACATACATCGCAGGTTAAGCCTTCCTATTATCAGCTCGGATTTTATAAAACAAAAAAATATGCGGAAGCGCTTGCCACCGATTTACAAAAGAAACATTTTACCCCCATTATACAAGAAGAAACACGTCCCAGCGGCACCGTCTATTTTGCGGTACTGGTGAAAGAGAATACTGCCGGAGATATGGGGCTTCGGTTAAAGGATGCCGGATATGAAGCCTTCCCGATTTTCCCGTAGATTGCTCATTTGCCTGTCCTTTAGCTCGATTGTTATCCTGTATTTTTTCCTGAACCTTTTAGGATGCGCTTCCACCGCTGCCGGCAAAACCGAACGTTTGTTACCCACCGATAGTGCGAGAATGATTGAGGCGGTTTTTTCCGCCGATGCGCAGATGCAAGTTGAGCAAACCTTCCCCATCCCGATGAAAGATTACGACGATTCTATTTTACCGAATAACTATCTTGCCTTTACCGCGTATAAGGGGCAGGCTTACATTTATTTTTGGACTCAAGGGATTGCTTCTTTCGATTTATACATCAATAATCGAAAAATACCGACAGAATCGCTGTGTAGAAATGCGCCGGTGTGTTTTGATGCATCGCCGTATATTCAAAATGGACGCAATATGCTCTATATTGCGTCGCTTATCCCGACAGGAAGCGCTACGGCGCGGGGGAATCCTTCACTACAGGTAAAGATACCCTACCCTGTTATCTTAACGCCTGCGGCCCTGCAAAAAAAAAGCAAAACGTCGCTGAAAGATGCGCCGTATTCACTCGAAACGCTCGAAATAGTCGATCAGCTACTGACTGCAGAAACGGAAGCGGGGTTCCCCGGCGCTCAGCTAGTCATTATTAAAGACGGCATCATGATTAAAAACAGCGCATACGGCGTCATCAGCAAGGTTGACAGCGCCGGTAATCCGCTGGATGAGGTGATACCGGTAACGGAAAAAACGCTCTTTGACCTTGCAAGTAATACGAAAATGTATGCAGTGAATTTTGCTGTTCAAAAACTTATTTCCGAACGGCAGCTTACGCTTACAGATACGATTCATTCCTTTTTTCCTCAATTTATTGACGCTAAGAAAAGTAAAATAAAGGGCAAGCCTGATATTACGGTATTTGATCTTTTAACCCATCAATCGGGATTCCCTGCCGGCAGTCCGTATTCTCAAAAAATAGCGAAACTGAAAAATCTTGCAGAAAAAAATAATCGTGAACATACGCTTGACTTGATTATGGAAACGCCACTGGTATATCAGCCCCGGACGGCAATGATCTATTCTGATATCAATTATATGCTGCTTGCCTATATTATTGAAAAGGTAACGGGGATGGGGCTGGAAGACTACGTTGCCGATAATTTTTACCGCCCGCTTGGGCTGAATAGAATTTGTTTTACGCCGCTCCGACACGGCTTTACGCTCGATGAGATTGCCGCAACGGAAATCCGCGCAAAACCGCGCAGTCAAGATGCTATCGAGGCTGCCCAAGCGACGGAATTAGTTCATGGCACCGTCCATGATACCGAAGCATATACAGCGATGGAAGAAATCAGCGGACATGCGGGCTTGTTTGCCAATGCCGAAAATGTTGCCGTACTTGCACAAGTCATGCTGAATAACGGCGGCTACGGCGTCAAGCGCTTTTTTAGTCCGGCGGTTGCAGGGTATTTTACGGCGCAGCAGTCCCTTGTCTCAAGCATCGGACTAGGGTGGCGCCGGCAGGGTGCGCAGGAATACAGTTGGGCATTTTCGCCCTTTGCCTCTGCCGGTACTTTCGGACATACTGGCTGGACGGGAACGCTTACTGTTATCGACCCAGCCGAACAGCTCATCATTATTTTATTAACCAATGCAAAAAATACGGTTCCTGCCCACACTACGCGGAACAGCCGATTAGAGGGCGACTATTATTTGGCAAAGCGGTATGGGGCAATCACTGCGCTGATTTACGAGGCATTTCATCAACCGACAAAAGCGCAGCTGGATAGTATACTCATCGAACTTGCCGAAAAAAAATATAAAATGCTGCAAGAAGTTTCAGCCTTTAACAACCAAGGTTATATCAATGACCTTGCAGCAATTATGAAAACCCTTAAACGACGCGCCCAAAAGTCTGCTGCCCTGCGCGCATTTCTCAAGACTGAAACCGCCTCACAGATTCTCACCGTTGTTGATAGTCGAATATAAAAGCGGGAGGGAAAGCTTTTACATCAAGAGCAATCGCATCGGAGACGTCTTCATTATTCTGCAGGCATATTCAAAAGACCTCTGATGTGTTTACACGTATGCCCCTTGATATTTCTTTTCAAATTCAATCGTCGTATTCGAACCGTGCCCCGGATAAACTTGAACACTACCCGGCAGTTCGGTAAAAAGCCGTTTGAGCGACTGACGTATCTGCATCTCATTGCCGCCAAGTAAATCGGTTCTGCCGCGCGAGCCGTAGAAAAGGGTGTCCCCGCTAAAAAGGACACCGGCTTCTTTGCTCCAGAGGCAAACCGAACCTTGTGTATGACCGGGGGTATGCAGCACCATAAAGCCGTTTACGAGGTCTCCTTCTTTATAGAAGTTTGTCGGCTCAGGCAGAGGATTTTTTTCTAGCGGTTCAATCAATCTTTGAACATGGAGCGGACCGAAACTTTTTAGATGAGTTTCCGTACCGGCTGCCCCCAGATATGCAGCATCTTTTTCGTGAATCCACAGACGATAATCAGGGTATTTCTGTACCAAGGGAGGCAGTCCTCCTACATGGTCAAAGTGTCCGTGCGTCAGCATAATTTCAAGATGTGTGGGATTTAGCTTATGCAAATACTGAGATAATTCAGGACTCAACCCGCCCGGGTCTATTACGGCAACGCTTTTTTCGCTCAACGGAAACACCCATGTGTTAACCATAAGGTAGCCGGTTTCAAACTTTTCTATTGAGTATTGCATGGTACAGTCCTTCTACAAACTTTGATGATGCGGACAGTATAGATGATTTTATCGATTAAAACAATCATACAAACCGCCGCTTCTCTATTCGTGCATTTTTAGAACATGCTCAAAGATTTTTATACATATTCCACGTTGATTCAATCAATGTTTTTATATCCGAGTA
>CAUVHB010000186.1:0-4032 GCA_963551335.1 uncultured Treponema sp. | reverse complement strand
AAGGTATGACATAATCCTTACAGATAGTTCTTACCGTTAATTGTTTGAATAAATATATGTGATACCCTTTGAAAACTGGAGTTTTTAGAGATTCCCATATATGATTACAGTTGAGAACTGCGTGTGGTACGGAGGACAAAATGCCAAAGGCTGTTCAATACAGCGCAAATTCAGTAATTTATTTTTCAGGCGATTTTGATGCTCGAGTATTTTTGCTGCATAGCGGACATATTGCACTTAATTCACTCGATATTGAAACCGGCGCGCAGGTAACGGAATATATTAAAACCGGTGAGTTTTTTGGGGTGAAGTCCGCACTTGGTAATTATCCAAGGGAAGAGAGCGCTATGGTGTTAACCGATTCACTCGTGTACACATTTTCGATTACCGAATTCGAAAGTTTTGCTCAAACCAATACGCGTATCATCCTTCAAATGTTGAAAGTTTTTTCCAGACAACTGAGAAGTATCCATCAGCAAGTTGAAGCGTTGATGGATAGCAAACAGCAGACAAATAATGAAGACGGTCTATTTACGGTTGCAACGGCGTTTTATAAGTCGCAGCATTATCAGGCGGCTGCTCAAGTAGCAGCACGCTATCGGGCGCTCTATCCGGCGGGTAAGCATTTGTCGGCAATCGAACCGATTATTGCAAACTCAACACAGATGGCAGGGCGCAGTTTTGGTGAAGCGCGGCAAGCCGGTACTGGCAATACCGCACCCAGTGGCGGAGTTGTTCAACCTGAACAGACCAATGATGCCTCCATAGAGTTAACTTTTCAGCTTGCGGAAGATTTGGCAAAGCAGGAAAAATGGGCGGATGCCTATAAGCAGTACCACACGATTATCGAGTTAAAACAAGGTCCAAATATCGAAGCGTCATATTTAGGCGCTGTCCGTTGCTTGTATAAACAGGCAGAATATGTACGGTGTATCCAGCTCGGTACGGGCTTTATTACGCAATTCCCTAAATCTTTAAAACTTGCAGAAGTTCTGATGTTCCTCGGTCTGTGCTATCAAGGCATGGATCGTCCTGATAAGGCATTGCCATTCTATGATAAAGCTTTAACGATGGCAGGACCGCTATTGGTGCCAAAGATTAAAGAATTGCAGACTGCATGCGAAGGAGCTATCCATGCCTGATTTATTTGCCTCGTTTGCTCGTTTTGCAAAAAAATTCCCCAAAGGTTCGGTTATTTTTTCCGAATTTGAACCCGGGGCATCTTTTTATTTAATCCAATCCGGACGTGTTCAGCTGATTAAGATTATCAACGGAGCAGAAAAAAATCTCGATATTTTACAACAGGGGGAGATCTTCGGTGAGATGGCGGTTTTGGATAATTCCCCTCGTTCCGCTTCGGCAATCGCGTATGACGATGTTGTTGCGCTTGAGTTTAACAAAGAAAACTTTGAAATTCTATTGACCGGAAATCCAGCCATCGCAATGCGCTTATTGAAGACCTTTGTCAAGCGTATTTATGCCCAAAAGCGGCGGTTCATGCTTTTGACGATACAGGACTCAATCGCTCGCGTCGGGGATGTCTTCTTAATGCTGGATGAAACCCAGTCTGATCTTGACCGTTCTACCCAAATGCGTACCTTTATCATTACACCTGAAGAAGTCGCTCGTTGGGCAGGTCTTTCGGCAGAGGCAACCGGCGATGCGTTGCGAAAATTTGCCGATCAAGGGCGATTAGAAGTATACAGCGACCGTATTATCGTAAAAAACATCGTTGATCTTGCCCGCTTTGTAGCAACACGGCGTACAAAAGACAATGTCTTCGGCTAATCAACAACCTCGGCGCGGTTTGTGTGTATTACTCGATATTTTGCACTGTATATTCTTAAGGTGGTCGCACTCGTTTTCCATCCCCTTTATTCGTGCAGAGGGGTTAGTACCCCGACGATTGCGTCGGGGTGTTGATTACGGCTTAAAAAGCGTCGAGGTATAAGCCCTCTATATGAATCATTAGTGATGAAAGAACGAACATTACAAGACAGTATCCGGTCATGGAAGACCATGCAAGACGCTTTTTCCTCTTTGAGGGAAGGGCGTTTTCCGTATCATATACACGGACTTTCAGGCGGCGTATTTGCTTTTTTTCTTGCCGAATATGTCCGACATTTTAACACTCATCTCTGTATCGTTGTTCCTACCGAAAAAGAAATAGAAGAGCTCCGTGCAGACCTCGATATTGCAGGTTTGCAAGCTCAAGTTTTGCCGTGGTGGGGTAATATGGCATACCGTCCGGTACAAAACTCCGCGCCGGTGTTCGCGGAACGCGCTCAAATATTAGCGGAACTCTGTGCCGGTTCGTCGGTATTCAACGCGGTGGCATCAAGCACATCAGGAAGCACGGTAACGGTGATGACCCAGCGGGCATTTCTAACGCCGGTTCCACCGCCCGACTACCTTAAAACACTCACCTGTACGCTCTATAAAGGCAAGGAAATCGATACGGAAAAAATAGCGTCGCTACTGGTGCAATGGGGCTATACGCGAGTTCCGCGGGTAAGTGTCCGTGGCGAGTTCGCCCTGCGCGGCGAGGTTCTCGATGTCTGCGCTGCCGCCAACAAGGGCTCGCAGCATACCGCCTATCGTATCCAATTCGACTTTACTACAATAGAAAAGATAAAATCTTTCGATATGCACACGCAGGCTTCGGTTGAAGAATTTGACAGCCTTACGCTCTATCCGATGAAAGAAGTTATCTGGGATGATGAGCGGATCGCCGCGCTCGAACGGAATGTGCAGAATATGCCCGAATTTACCGCCGAAGGTACGGAAAAGCTGATTGCGCACTTAAAAGAACACCGTGCTTTCGATGGAGAAGAGCTGTTTTATCCGCTTTGCTTTGAAAAATCGACGAGCATTCTTGATTATTTCACTTACTTGCACGGTAGCGCGATGCCGCTACAATCTGCGGAAATGTCGGATCGCCGGGGAACAAGCGGCGCGGCGTCACAGAAAGGCGGAAACGGAACGGCGCCATCGGTGCAACTGATCTACATGGATTACGACCGGCAGCGCAACGCGATGGAGGCGCTGGAGCGGGAGTATCACGGCTTATATAACAAAATTACCCGCGCCATTGACGACGACATCAAGCACAATCTCTTAATTACCGAATATCCTATGCCACAGCGCCTTTTGCTGCCCTTTACGGAACTGACCGAAAGCTATCCGCAGAGTCTTTTCCTCCGGACGCTTAAAGAAACGGACGAAAGCGGAGCGTCGATTGTGTTTAACTGCGACCCGCCGCGCAGCTTTTTCGGCAATATCGTGTATCTAAAAGAAGAATTAATGCATTTACAGCAGGAAGGCTGGCGTATTTTTGTGTTTGCGGAAAGCGATGCGCAGGCGTTCCGTATCGGTGAATTGCTCAAGGATATTAAAGCCACTGTGCTGCCGCTTACGCTTTCTTCCGGCTTCGGCATCCCCGAACTTAAAATACTCGTTATTCAGGAAAACGAAATTTTCGGCAGGCGGCGGCGCATCCCGAAATCGGTTAAGCAAGTTAAAAGCTCGGTTATCGATACCTTTGTGGAACTTAATCCCGGCGACTATGTTGTTCACGTCAATTACGGTATCGGACAGTTTAAGGGGATTGAGCGAGTTAAAACGCTGGGGCATGAGCGTGATTATATCAATCTTTTGTACGCACAGGACGAAACGGTGTTTATCCCGATTGAGCAGGCGAACCTCGTGCAGCGGTATATTGGCAATGAAGGTGAAGCGCCGCGGCTGGATATTATCGGGTCTAAGGCGTGGGAAAACCGAAAGAATAAAGTAAAAAAATCGGTGGAGGATATTGCCGATAAGCTCATCGACCTATATTCTCGCCGTAAAGCCGCTGCCGGTTTTGCCTTTGCGAAAGACAATGAATGGCAAACCGCTTTTGAAGCCGCCTTTCCGTATGAAGAAACGGAAGATCAGCTGACTTGTATTGCCGATGTAAAGGCCGATATGGAAAAACCGATACCGATGGATCGGCTCATCTGCGGCGACGTCGGCTACGGTAAGACCGAGATC
>CAUVHB010000185.1:0-4048 GCA_963551335.1 uncultured Treponema sp. | reverse complement strand
AACCGGTTATAACGTCGATTGACGGTCGTTGCGTGGCAAGCACCAGATGAATACCGACTGCGCGGCTCATTGCACACAAGCGCGCGACTGTGGCTTCAAGCTCCTTACCCGATGTCGCCATAAGGTCTGCAAATTCATCGATGATAATCACGATATAGGGCAGGGTTTCAGTTGCAATGTGCTCCGATTTAATTTTAGCATTGAACGTTTTTATGTCGCGTACGCCCATATTATCGAGCAAGGCATACCGCCGCTCCATTTCGCAGAGCGCATATTGCAACGCTTGGAACGCTCGCTTCGGCTCGGTAATAACGGGGGTTAAAAGATGGGCAATATCGTTGTAGAGCTTGAGTTCGACGATTTTCGGATCGACCAAAATCAACTTTACCTCATCGGGGCGGCGGTTATAGAGAATCGACAAGATGATTGAATTGACACAAACGGATTTTCCTGAACCGGTCGCGCCGGCAATGAGTAGGTGCGGCGTTTGCGCAAGATCAAGTACCTGCGGATTCCCCGTTACGTCTTTTCCAAGTACGACGGGAATGGCCATCTTTGCGGCTTCCGGCAAGTCTGTTTCTATCAGCTCTCGAAAGCTGACAATCGAACGCTTCTTGTTGGGAACTTCGATACCGACGGCGTGCTTGCCCGGGATCGGCGCGACAATACGCACACTGGAGGCTGCAAGCCGTAATGCAATATTATCCTGCAAATTGGTAATCTTGGACAGTTTGATACCCGGCGAAGGGAGCATTTCAAACATCGTTACGACAGGCCCTTTACGGATACCGGTGATGGATACATCAATTTTGAATTCGTTAAAGGTCGATTTTAGCATGAGCGCCGCCCGCCGGGTTGCATCGTCCACAATCCAGTATTCACCGTCAGGATAGTTCGTTAAAAGATCAAAGGGGATGGCATATTTTTTCCGCGGCGGCGGGGGAGGAGCCGGTTTCGCCGGGATGACCGGTACGGTTGGCTCAATAGTTTCTAAGAACTCATCATCATCTGTATTTTGCGCTGCGTCGGAGCCAATATCCGCATCAGCCTCGCTCCTTTCCGTATCTTCTGCATCCTGTGTATCGAAGTCGTTAACGGCGGTATCTGTTTCTGCATAATTTTCAGCTGGCACTTCCGCCTCGATACCCTTGATAGCGGTAGTCTCTGTTTCGTTTTGGAACGGTTCAACCCGTTGGTATGTTACCGGTATTCCACCTTCGTCGAAAACGGAGCGGTCGGTTTCCGATGAATCGGATTGTGCTTCTTGAATGGTGTCTGTGTGCGATTCCGCATTTGTGTCTAATTCCAAGGTGGTATGCGGTTCCGCCGTTGCGTTTAATTCCGCGTTTGCGTGTACTTCAAAATCAGGGGCTTCAAAACCCGGGGATGCTTCCGCGTTGCTGTGAGCTTCCGAGTCAATTACTACCATCGTGTCGAGTATATCTGAACGACCATTCGGTAGCGGCACCCCATTCACAAAGACAAGCGGTAGCTCGGATTCGCTTTGAGAAGCAACGGTCGGTTCTGCTTGAGCGGTCTGAACGACCACTGACGGAAACTGCTCCGCTGCAACGGATTCTCCTACAATGTCAGTATCAGAAACATCAGTCGCTGTTTGAGCGCCTACGGCTACCGTCTCATTCTCCGGCATCGGTTTTTTGGAGTTCCTATCCATTTGAAGCGCGGACTCTTCGGTATCATCCGCTGCCACGTTTTCTGTTGAAAGCCGCGGAGCTTCAACCGGTGGCGCCGGAACTTCTTCAACCGGCGGTATAAGCGTAAGCGTCGCTCCTGCGTCCGGCGGCAAAGGATTGGCCGTCATCTCCGCAGCGCCGGTCTGTTTAATACGTTCAACCGGCGCGGTAATTTCTTCCAAGCTCGTAAACAGGTTATTCGGATCGGAAGGATCAAATACGGGACGAACCGCCGCTTTTTTCTGTATATCCATAACCGCCGATACTGGGGTTGAAAGCGGGAGCGGTTGGGTCTCTTCTTCAACGCCTTCCAATAACGGTAACGCTTCTAAAGATGACTCTTCTAAGGGGCGTGTCTCTTTTCTCCCCGTATCCGGCGGTTCAATGGGTTGTTCCGTTTGAATCGGCGCCGGTTGGTTGGTCGGTTGCCGTTCGTTCTGGCTCTTGGGCGATTCTAAAACATCGGATGCTGCCGCAACACTGTGTTCATCGTTGCGTTGAAGCCTACCAGCGGTATATTCTTGAGGAAATGCGGATGGCGTGTCTGCTCTCGCTTCGTTCACGGGGGCATTTGCCGTATGTACCGGTGGAACCGGCGCTTCCGCTGGAGCCATTTCGTTATCCGACAACCGCTCGGCGCCGTCGTCCTCCAGCGCATGGGAATATTTGGCGGTATCTTTGCCCGCTACATCTGATACATTTTCCGCTGCCTCTGATACAACAGCGGTGTCAGCCTCTGTCGGCGCCGGCTGCGTCAGGGAAGCGTTTTTTTCTTCACTATCCTCGCGCTTCGCTTCATTATTTTGAGGATACTGAGGGATGTGATCTTCCTCGTCAGCATTGCGCAGGGAATGCCGCGAGCTGGGTAACTTCTCACTGAGTGTCAACATTAAAAAAATTTCAAAACAAATAAGCAGCAACGCGCAGATTAGTATCGAAACGGTTACAAACTGCCTGATAATCGGAATAGAAACGGAGGGGGCAAAGGCGTAGATGAGCCGTTCGCCGATGATGGCAGTAATAAAATAGAGCGGCACACCGAGCAGGACGGCTTTTGATTCGCGTGACCAGCCGGGAATGAGTAGCAACACCGCTCCGTACAAAAAGAGGAGCGGAATTAAAAAAGAAGAAAACCCGTAGACCGAAAACACCCGCTGCCCTACGGCAAATAATGCATAGTGTGATTGCGCAAGTCCGGCAATGGGCAAAAAAATCCCGAGCGTCAGCACGATACCAATACAAAAAAACAGGATGCTTAAAACGACTGCTAAAACTCTAAATCGATTATCACGGTTTCCCATCAATGTTATTTCCCCTCCTTGCTGTGCGAAATTTTATAGGTGTCAGGTGAGTGTCTAAAATAACGCCACTCACCTTAGCCGTCAAGTTTTCTGTCGAAAACTTGCTTATGATCGTGTACGCTTTTTTTGCGCACGGATGCAACAGTTTCCAAAATTGATATTTTGTTCAACTGTTGCATTTTAAGGAAACAAAATTTCGCACAGTTTTGCTAGCAGGAGGGTAAACGTATCAGGTAGAGTAGATAAAAAGCGCAGAATAAAAGTTTGTGTCTTTTAAACACCAGCTTTCCGTTAGCCTTTTGAAAATAGTGGTACCGGATACAAGGCGCGAGCAAAAATAAAGCGCAAGGCGTACTTGTTGTACGTCGAGCATTTATTTTTGTACAGCAACGCCGTAGACGGTATGCATATTTTCAAAAGTACCTGATGCGTTTACCCGCCGCTCTTATAGTTGAAAGATGCCGACTGCGCTGAATAAGGCAATCCCCGCAGGGATAAGATAATACGCAAATATCCCAAGCTTTCCTTTCCGTATCAATGTAAGCAGAAAGGTCAAGGCAAAAAGACCTACAATAAAGGCAGTCGCCATTCCAGCGATGAGCGCTGCGGCGCCGATCGAACCGCTTATGGTATCGGCCGATTTCAGTTCAAAGATAAATGCGGCAAGAATTGCGGGAATAGAAAGAAGGAATGAATACTCACCGGCTTTTTCACGGTCTACACCAGTTAAGAGCGCCGCTGCGATCGTAGACCCTGAGCGAGAAATTCCCGGCAGCACACCGATACCTTGCGCCGCTCCGATAATCGCCGCCTGCAGCAGCGACGGCACGGAAACATTTTTTTTTGGTTGGATTTTAGCCGAAAGCAAAAGCACAATGCCGGTAATAACAAAACAGACTGCGATAAACAGCATGTTTTTTGCCTGTACGATATCTTTCAGCACAATGCCGATAACGCCGGTAACAGCAGTGGAAATAAGCAGTGCGCCGATCAGTTTAAGGTCTGCGCTATCCTCCTGCGTATTCTTTCTGATGATGAACCTGCCGAGTACGG
>CAUVHB010000184.1:0-4049 GCA_963551335.1 uncultured Treponema sp. | reverse complement strand
TTCCGGCTTGAATCGAATTTGCGCAAAACGGCAATCAACCATTTGATGAATGCATCGTTTGCTTTTTTTGATATGAACCCGTCGGGAAAAATCCGCAAGCTCATTGACGACAATGCACAAGAGACGCACATGCTGATTGCGCATTTAATTCCCGATAATATTTCCGCATTGTTTACACCGATTTTTATGTTTATCATTGTATTTGCAGTTGATGTAAAACTCGGTCTGTTGCTGCTTGCCGTTGCTCTTATCGGCGGTGCGCAGATGATGTTTATGATGGGCAATAAAGATTTTATGCGGAAGTATCAAGCTGCGTTGGAACGGATGAATGCCGAAGCAGTTGAATATGTCCGCGGTATGCAGATTGTAAAAATCTTTAGAAGCACGGTTGAATCTTTTAAAGCGTTTTACGAAGCGATTACCGGCTATTCCGATTTAGCATATAAGTACACACTCAGCTGCCGTACGCCGTATGTGATGTTTCAAGTGCTGTTTAACCTGTTCGCGGTATTCACCATTCCTGCTGCTATTTATTTTATGAACAAGGGGACGGACGCTAACCTCATCATTGCAAAGATCGTCTTTTTTGTCTGTATCGCCGGTGTGCTTTTTTCGGCATTTATGCGCGTGATGTATGTCGGTATGTATAACTTTCAGGCAAAAAGCGTTGTAGATAAACTCGAAGCGCTTTTTGCAGATATGGAAAAAGATAACCTTGAACACGGTACGGAAGAAACATTTGAGAACTTCGGTATCGAATTTAAAAACGTATCGTTCGGATATACGGAAGAAAAGATTTTGCATGATGTCAGTTTTACCTTGGAACCGAATAAAACTTATGCACTGGTCGGCTCATCGGGCGGAGGAAAAAGTACAATAGCAAAATTGATTTCGGGTTTTTATAAAATAAATGCAGGTGAAATTTTAATCGGCGGAAAAAATATTTCGTCATATTCACGGAATGCGCTGATGCACAGTATTGCCTTTGTGTTTCAAACCTCAAAGCTCTTTAAAACAAGCATTTTTGAAAATGTCAAAATTGGTAATAAACATGCAAGTGATGAAGAAGTGATGAATGCGCTTCGGCTTGCCCGCTGCGAAGATATTTTAGCAAAATTCCCCGAACGTGAAAAAACGGTTATCGGTTCAAAGGGGGTACACTTATCCGGCGGAGAAATTCAGCGTGTTGCGATTGCCCGTGCTATTTTGAAAAATGCGGATATTATCATTCTTGATGAAGCGTCCGCCGCTGCCGACCCTGAAAACGAATACGAAATTCAGCAGGCATTTTCCAATTTGATGAAAAACAAAACGGTTATTATGATTGCACACCGGTTAAGTTCGATTAAAAATGTCGACGAGATTTTGGTTGTCGAAGACGGAAATATCGTTGAACGCGGCAGCGATGCGGAGCTGATGCAGAAGGGCGGAAAATACAGCCATTTACAACGGCTGTATTCTAAAGCGAATGACTGGAGGGTCTAGCCTTTTGCAAATATGCGGGCATCTGCCGAAACATACTGAAAGTCATCGACGTTTCAGAACCGTCACGGATGGCGGTGATACAAAGCAGGAGCACGTTTTTTGTGAGAAAAACGTGTCGTTGAACAATGTACATGGACGTACATTGTTCAACAGCCTATTTGCAAAAGCGTTGGAAGGAAAGAGATTTTTTCCTAATTAAGGGAGTTTTATATGACTAAACTACAAAAATGGTTCGGGGTAACCGAATCGGGGGCAAAAGGGATTGTTACGGCATCAGTATGGTCGATGCTTGCGGATGTTGCATTTATTTTACCGATGTTTTTAATGATGTTCTTTTTGCAAAGCTATTTTGACGGAACGTTGCAGTCGGTAGGATTTTATATCGGTCTTATTGCTATCCTTGCGGTTGTTATGTATGTGCTGGTGCATATCAATTATAATACACTCTACACCGCGACATACAAGGAATGCAAAGAACTGCGTGTCAATATTGCCGATCGGCTCAAGGCGCTGCCGCTTGCATATTTTTCTAAGCACGATGTTTCCGACTTATCGCAAACGGTGATGACCGACGTTGCTGCAATCGAACATGCGCTTAGCCACGCAATTCCGCAAACAATTGGGCTTGTGTTCTATTTAATTATTATCGGTGCAATAATGATTGCTGTGCATCCGGGATTGGGCTTATGCGTATTTGTTCCGATCATTATCAGCTTTATTCTATTGATCCTGTCAAAAAAAATTCAAATACGGGAGACAACGCGGGACTTTCATAAACAACGTGAGCGCACAGAATTTTTTCAAGAAGCGATAGAACTGCAACAAGAAATTAAAAGCTATGGTCTTACGGAAGACACAGCGAAAAAATTGAACTGCAATGTCGATGAAGCGGAAAAACTGCACTTAGTTACGGAAGCGCATCAAGCGATTCCCCTCAACATCGCACTGCTGTTTTTAAAGTTTTCCATCGGCGCTACCGTATTTTTCGGACTAAAAATGTATCTGGCAGGCGCAGCCCCGCTTTTGTATCTTATCGGATATATTATTGCCGCTGCCCGTATTATAGATGCCGTTGCAGGTGTAGAAATGAATCTTGCGGAGCTGATGTATATCGATGCACGGGTCAAGCGCATCAATGAGCTGCGCGAAACAAAAACGCAAGAAGGAGAACCTGCTTCTTTGCAACATTACGATATTCAATTTAAAGATGTGGAGTTTTCGTATAACGGCGAACAAAAGATTATCGACGGTATTTCGTTTATGGCGGAACAAAATAAGGTTACCGCGCTTGTCGGTCCTTCCGGCTGCGGAAAGACAACTGTACTTCGGCTTGCATCCCGCCTCTATGATTATGATAAGGGGCAAATCCTCATCGACGGCAAAGACATTGCACAGATTGACACCGACAGCCTCTTCGATAAAATTTCGATTGTCTTTCAGGATGTTGGACTTTTTAATACCTCGATTATGGAAAATATCCGGGTCGGAAATAAAAACGCAAGTGATAGCGCAGTGAAAGAAGCGGCTCGTCTTGCCAACTGCGCGGACTTTATCGAAGCGCTGCCGGACGGCTACAATACGGTTATCGGCGAAAACGGCAGCAGACTTTCCGGCGGAGAGCGCCAGCGCCTTTCCATTGCGCGCGCCCTTTTGAAAAACGCGCCGATTATCATCCTTGACGAAATCAGCGCTTCGCTCGATGTAGAAAACGAAATGAAAATACAGGAGAGCCTTAACACGCTCATAAAAGGTAAAACCGTAATTATCATTTCGCACCGCTTAAAGTCAATCGAGAACGTGGATAAAATTATCGTGATGAATCAGGGTAAAGTTGACGCAGAAGGCACGCACGCAGAACTGTTGCAAAAATCGGCGCTGTATAAGAGTATGATTGAAAAATCGGGATTGACGGAGCGCTATACCTATTAAAAAGCGCGGGTAAAAGATGCGGGAGAACATAGGGGGCATCTTTTAAAAACTCGAGGTTAGATTTTAGAAGATGCCTTACCAGCAAAGCTAATAACGGGTTTCAGTTTTAGTCTTTATATTACAATGACTTAAACTGAAACATCACAAAAGGAATCTAATGTGAACCTCTAAAAAATGATTCGCAATCCGCTTGAGCGGATATAATAAACCGTTTCCTTACAGAACAAGCCGATAGGCTTGATTCGCAATCCGCTTGAGCGTATCACGCTTGGCTGCCGCTTGTGAGTTTTGAGCCGTCTGACCGCTCATTGCAAAACCGTTCAGGACCGTTGCCCGCAGGCATTTCGAAGCAATCGCTTTTACGGTATTTGAAAGCCTGCTCCCGGCAAGGGTACAAAACGGAATAATTGTTTTACCTGAAAAGTCATTACTTTCCAAAAACGTATATACAGCCATCGGTAAGTCACCCAACCAGTTCGGGTAACATAAAAAGATAATATCATAGTCTTTTAAATTACCGATTTGTTCCGCAAGCGCGCGGGGCGAGCTTTCTTCTTTTGTTCTTCTAAAGCGACATTGGTCATTCCCGGTAATTTTTATGATAGGGGGTAACAGTTCTGATATGAAAACTATCT
>CAUVHB010000183.1:0-4099 GCA_963551335.1 uncultured Treponema sp. | reverse complement strand
AAAATGCTTTTTTGCAAACGATGCTGGTTCGTCTTGAAGGCGAAGACAATGCCCTGTATACCGAGTGGTTGGCTGCACAAATAAACCAACCTGCGTTATCGCGTATGCCCGGCAAATGGATTAAAGCGGGGCAGCGCGGATTATTTGGAAAATAGGCTCCTTTATTCGTGCGGAGATTTTAATACCCGCCGTTTGTCGGCAACGCGCTGCGTCGGAAGTGTTGATTTAAGCATTATGCATTATTGAGGAGAGATATAATGAATACCGGAAAAAAGAATATGTCTCTGCGTACTAAAATTTTGATTGCCGGTGTTGTTACGCTGTGTATTTTAATAATATGTGCCTGTACTATTGTCGGCTTCCAAGTATATCAAGTTAGCATACGCCAGTATGAGCAAACTTCATCCCAGCAGTTTTCGCTTATAGAGCAAACGATTATGCTGTTTATGCAAAATAATAAGAACATGGTAAAAACACTTGCAGAACATCCTACGGTACAGGTTGCCGATGCAAGTCTGAATAATTATACGGCGATAAAACAGGATGTTCTTCTAAAAAATGTACCTAAGGGGCAAACCGAACAAGAGATGGTCGCTCTTTTTAAACGAATTCATAACGGATATTCCGATACCGCGGAGGTTTTTTTCGGATCAAAATGGGGCGGTTTTGTCAGTTCGTGGGATGATGCCTTAAGTGCAGGGTTCGATCCACGTAAGCGTGTATGGTATCAACTAGCGGAGGCAGCAGGCGGCGCCACAATCGTAACCCCTGCCTATATGTCTACGATAGGGACTCCCGGCATCTGTTTTTCGCAACAAGTATTATCACCGGCAGGAGAGTTTATCGGATGTGTAAGCGCTGAGGTAAAATTGGAACAGCTTACTGCATTTATCGATTCGATAAAAGTCGGTAAAACGGGTTATGTTATGTTATTTCAAAACGACGGCGCTATTTTGGCTGACCCCGTGCACCCCGACTTAGTGTTCACAACACTCAATAATGCAGGTAATGCCTATTTGAAAAATTTTCGGAATGCCGGCGACGGGGTGGAAGTTGTAACAATCGATAATGTTCAGTGGCGGGTACGAGTTTTTGCTATCGATGAATTGGGATGGAAAATAGCGATATTGATGCAAGACCGTGAGATATTGGAAAGTTTTTATCGGATTGTTATTAGTATGATTGCAGTCGGAACGGGGATGTTGATTATATTTTTCTGGCTTATTTTCTGGCTCTCTAAACGCTTAAAAGGATATTTAAGGAAATTGCAACTTATCTTCACAAAAATGGCATCTGGCGATTTGACAGGGCGGTTTTATATTAAGAAAAATGATGAGATCGGTAATTTGATGATCGATTTTAATACGACGATGGATAAAGTTGCCAGTATAGTGAATTCGCTGATTCATGAATCGAATACAATGCAGTGTGTGGGAGAGAACCTCTACAATAACATGGCTGAAACGGCAAGTGCAATAAACGAAATCAGTGCAAACGTAGAAAGCGTTAAACGGCAAGCAACAACGCAGGCTGCAAGCGTTCAGAAAACCGGCGAGGTCGTCGAAACTATCATCGAACAAATTCAGCAACTTGATAACGAAATAGCGGTGCAGGCAGGGGCTGTTGCTCATTCTTCTTCTGCCGTAGAACAAATGGCTACAAATATCACTACTATTACACAAACCTTGGAAAAGAACAATAATTTAATAAAAGAGATGTATTCAAAGAGTCTTGACGGTAAAAACGGCGCAGGCACAGCAAACTCGGTAGTAAAGCAAATAGCAGAACGTTCAGATGCGCTTTTGGAGGCAAGTGTTATTATCCAAAATATCGCAAGCCAGACAAACTTACTTGCAATGAACGCCGCCATAGAAGCTGCGCACGCCGGAGAGTCTGGCAAAGGGTTTGCCGTTGTTGCTGATGAAATTCGAAAGCTTGCAGAAGAGTCAAATGAACAAGGGAAGCAAATCAGTGGCGTGTTAAAGGAATCAATCGAGATCATTCATACCTTGATAGATGCAGGAGACGGTATGGAGAAAGCTTTTGATAAAGTATATGAACTTGCCACCAGAGTTTCGGAACAAGAAGATTTTATTATGAGCTCGATGCAGGAACAGATGAGCGCAAATAAAGAAATTTTGATGGCGATTAAAGATATCAACACGACTACCAATACAGTACAAGCGGGTTCTTCAGCGATGCTTTTGGGCGGCAGTCAAGTTGCAAATGAGATGAATAAACTGGACGGATTAACCAGAGTTATTACCAATAGTATGGACGAAATGTCTGCCGGCGCTATTCAAATAAATAATGCCGTTGTGGAAGTAAATAATCTGGTGCAAAAAAATAAAGCGAGTATCGAAATATTAGCAAATAAAGTAAAAGAATTTACGATATGATACAAGAAGCGAAAAAATTTGAAGGTACGGTTATCTATGATGTTTTGACGGCGGTTGATTCGCTGTATAATGATATAGACGCTGGGCAGAAATTATGGAAAGCAAAAAGCCCTATGCAGTGTCCTAACGGCTGCGGCAGCTGTTGCGTTCATTTTGAACCTGAAGTATACGAGGCGGAAGCGCTGTATCTTGCAGCATGGATGCTAGAACATCAGAGTGATCGAGCAGAACGTATTGTCGAGGCTGGCAATGATGCTTTTACGGATAGAGACGGCTGCATTCTCTTTGACCCTGATAATGCCTATCACTGTACGGTGTACGGAGGCAGGTGCCTGATATGCCGGCTATTCGGGTTTTCAGGCGATCACGGGAAAGACGGCGCAATCCGCTGGAAGCCGTGCCGATATATGCAGCCTTCCACTCAGACATTGTCCGGCATCCCTGAAAAAACACCGTCCCAAGTCGCTGGTAACGGATCGGGCGACATTTCCGGCACTGCGCCATTGATGCTATCGTCAGCCGCTGCCGGCGGAGTATGTACAGAGTGCAATATTCAAACACGGCAATACGGGCAAGAGGAGATGATGCGCTTATTTGGCGCAGTCCCGCCGTATATGGGCGCCGCTTCATCGAGCCTTTTAGCGTTGAATCCCGATGATACGCATCCTCGCCCGCTACGGATAGCGCTTCCGGCAGCGATTAAAAAGTTGAAAATGCTCTTGCGGTTTATCACGCCGCCCGAACCCGATTGCCCGTCGCCGCATCCGTTAAGCGCCTAGCGGTATCGCAATTTTCCTTCCGATGATTCTGTTAGGACTGAGCCGGGCAGGAAAGACCTCCGTAGGACGGCTCCTTGCCGAACAGCTCAGGCTTCCTTTTTACGACACCGATGAACTGATCCGTATCCGCACCGGTTTAACGCCGCGGGAGCTTTGCCGTCAAGCAGGCGTATCTGCGCTGCACACGGCGGAAGCGGCCGCCCTGCGCGAATGCTGCGCATTGTATGCGCCCTGCGGCGCTGTCCCCGCAGCTGAACTCTCACAGTTATCAATGACAGAGCTTCCGCTACGAACTGACAACTCCGCTGTAAACCTGTCGGGGACTCTCGCCGACAACTACAGTGTCATTGCCGCAGGCGGCGGTATCTGCGATAACGCCGACGCATTCGCGCTGGTTGCAGCAATACCGCATCGGATTTTCCTCTATGCACCGGAAGCGGCGCTGTTTGAACGCTTGACGAGTGATGCGGCTCAAACCGGATACTATCCGGCTTTTTTGCACTTTCTCCCTGTCGCTCAAAAAATGGAAGCTGAGCGACTTTTTAGTGAATTATATGTGCGTCGCACCGAACGGTACCGCAGAAGCTGCAATATCATCATTGACACAACCGGCTTGACCTGCGCCGCTGTCGCGGAAGAGATTGCAGCGATCTGCTAATCATCGTAAATTGATATATCTTTTGTGTGATAAATGGTAAAATTCTTATTTCTTTAAGAGCATAGCTTGTCGTTATTCATACGGAGTTATTATCACCGTTTTGTCCACGTACTCACCCAAAAATACGTCGCTATATGCATAGATGCCTTGCTTTTTTAGTTCATCAAGAAGCCATTCTTCATCTTTTCCGATTACTTTAAGAATATCAGTCTGTACTTGACCATCCGTAATAATTGGAAACTTAGGATTTTCTTCACCAGCTT
>CAUVHB010000182.1:0-4107 GCA_963551335.1 uncultured Treponema sp. | reverse complement strand
ACTCAATGTAACGACGGGAGCAGTCTTATCAATACTTACAACCATACGTCAAACGGCAGTTTCATTATTTACCATTCGAGCACGTACAAGCAAGAAATGTTCACCTTCTGACATATCTCCGGTTTCAAGCCGGTATTTCCAGTTAGCTTTTGAACCGAGCGGGATAAATGTTCTCCCGTTATTAAAACTGATTTCTACTGCAGCTAATTTCTTTGCCGCAATAGCTTCGCGGACACCGACTGCCGTAGCTTTATCTTTGAGCAACATCTGCTCTTCTTCCGATAGCGTATATCCGGCCTTTCCTTTCAGATACGGACGATCAACGGCAAAATCTCCCATGGCAAAATTATCAATCGTAATCCACGGTCCTGACGTCTTGTAAACTATCGAATGAACCGCAGAACTTTCCGGTTTATTTTTTACAATTTCCGCTTTAACCGATATTTTATGCGAACCTTCGGTTATATTTTCAGGCGTTATCCTAAAATTAAAATAACCTGTTGGAGAAATAGTGGTTGTGCCTTGTTCCGTACCATCGATATAGAGGGTAACTGCATCAGGGAAAATCGTGCTGGAGATTTTTCCGTATATATTAAACTCACCGACCAATGTTTCTCCCATGAAAGGGGCGAGCAACTCTATCTTTCCTTTATCATTACTACGATCGATGAAAAAATTGCGAGCTATATTAGTAACATTTCCCGCTTCGTCCGACCCGATAATCTCAAGGTTATAAGATCCTTCAGAAAGCTCTGCAACATTGATAGTTTTTGAAACGATAAGTTTTGATTCAAGCGCCATCTTCGAAAATTTTGCCGGTACCGACTGACCCTGTAATCCTTTTATATGGACAACAACGTCTTTTAAGGCGATTTCGTCATATGCCTGCCCTGAAACAAACAGTTCCGTGTCGTATTTTCCACCGGGAATCGGATATTCAAATTTGAGTACCGGTCCCGTATTATCAATGTTTACGAGGGTAGAAGCGAGCGTTTCTTCGCCGTATTTATCTACAGCTTTTACAAACACTACGTGGGTACCGTCGGCAATCACCGCAGTATTAAAATCATAATGCCAGCTTTCGCCACCTTCTGCCTTAGAATAGGTATTTCCGTTATCCAGAGAAACCTCTATTGACTTGATACCGTTTTTATCGGCTGCAGTTCCTATGATAGAAATAATATCTTTTACCATTGCCGTACTTATCGGCGCTTGAACCGAAACATCCGGAGGAGCAAGAGAAACCCGGACTTTCCGCTTAAACACATTACTCTTAACACCGTAAATATCTTCGGCATAAATCGAAATAGTGTGTTCATTATCCGTAAAATCGGTTAAAGCGAACGGAACCGCAAAGGTATTCGTTACTTCAAGAGATTTTACTGCACCGTTATCAATCTGATAAAAGACTTTTGAAACACCGTCATCATCGTATGCAATACCAGAAAGTACAAAATCTTTTACTACGACTGCATCTTCTTCCGGCAGGTGAACTTCAAGGACCGGCTTATCCGACTCAGTGTCGATTTCAAAGGGATAATTGTTATATGTTGAAACATTTCCCGCTTTATCAGTAAATCGGAACAGCATTCCTTTGCCAATCGGGGCGGATGCGGTACCGACAATTTTATGGGGGAGAGGAGAAATTTCGATCGGCTCCCACGGGAGATTAGCGCCTTCCGGTTTATACTCGACTTTTTCAAGCAAAGAATAGTTATCCGGTTTGAAAGCCACCATGATAGAACCGTTTACTTTATCCCCTTCACGTGGAAAGACGAGTGATACCTGAGGTCCCTGTGAATTTTTGTAGAGTGTCCGATACGCAGAGCTTTTCTGACCAAGCGCATCCACCGCATGTACTCCCACAACGATAACACCGTCGGGATAGTTTTCAAGTGCAACTTTCTGAGAAAACTTAGCGGAAGGAAGCGGCCGCGCTTCGGAATTGCCAACCGTGTATGTTATCGACTGCACCGCGGAAATATCAGAAACCGTACCGGCTAATTCCAGCGAGTCTTTTATAAATTGCGGTTCTTCGGCAAGCGATAATTTAATGACCGGAGCGGTTTTATCAACCAGAACATTAACACCGGAGGAGGTAAAGGTACGACCTTCCGTATCGGTAACGGCAACCCGTACATTTTTATACAGACCATCTTCAGCAGCAGCGAGCGTTATAACATGACCCGAAAAAGACAGCTCGCAGGGTATCGCAGAACCGACCAATTCCACCGAAGCGATTTCTGCCTCGCCTACAGGACGATAAACTGCCGTCAGCGTATTATTATCGGACAAAACGAACGTCCCGTCAGATGATTTATTCCCTTCAGCCCATACAAACGACTCTTCTTCACCAACTGTTTGTGAATCGATTAAAATCGTTTGAGAAACCGTTCGACCATATATATCGGAAGCCTGTACCGCAACGGGCACCACCTTGCCTGCAAATGAAGCATCAACCGGAATACGGATAAGCGTATACGCAGTCCCTTTCTTGATCGAAACAGAGGATTCAGCATTATCAGCAATAGTATATGCAACGGAATCAAGACCTGCTCCAGCGCTGACATTGATAGCAACGGAAGCGCGGCTGCCGGGAACTACCGACTGTACGAAACCGGATGTACCCTCAAGCCCAATAACAGGCTTCGCACCTATGACCGAGAAAGACACTGTTTCGACATTACCCTTTACCCCTTGAGGATTCACCGCATATACTGAGATTGTATGCGTTCCGCCTGAAATATCGGTAATAGGTACGCCGAAAGCGCTCACGCTGACCGGTACTGTTTTTTCTTCCTCTTTGTCAAGTCTATACCGTATCTCTGCAACGCCGGAAACACTTTCAATCGAACCTGCAAGATAAATACTATTATCGGTAACAGCATTGGCAACCGGCTGTACTATTGTAAGACGCGGCACATCTAACGACTTATCAATCGCAATTGTTCGCGTTACCTTTGTAATATTGCCGGCAACATCTTCGGCAGTAATTTCCACTGTTTCAGCTTTACTAGAAGAATTGCTCACATTAAATTCTTTAACCCAATAAGAGTTACCCTTAACAAGGTCAAAGGAGCCGGTTTCATTGCCCATTCGCCATGAGAGCGACTTAAGATTTACTGCATCGCTTGCAAATCCTGCTACACCAAAGACACTGCCGACCTTTTCAGAAGGTGCGGGATAGAAGAAATCCACTACCGGAGCAGTATTATCAATAAAGAACAAGAATGTAGAAACACCTTCAGCGCCCAATTTATCAACAGCCTTAAACCAGCACACAGTCGGTCCCTCTGGCATTTTACGCGTATCAATATCCAATTTAAAGGAAGAGGCAGCCGTCTTTTTGTCATATTTAAGTGCAAGCGGCGTATAGGTTTGTCCAGCGTCAAAAGAATAGAATAGTTTACTTACGCCGTTTCCATCCCGTACGACACCTCCCAATACCTGCTTACCGGAAACTAAGGCGCCATCCTCCATGGTTGTTACGAAAGTTTCGGGCGTATGCAGATTCAAATTGAACTGAACGGAAACCCCGTCGCTCTTTAAACCGTTAATGTCGATACCCCATGCGGTAATACGGTGCAAACCTTCTTGCAAATCGCTCGTATTAAAAGTTTGCGTCCAAAACTGTTTGCCTTTTGCACGAACAGGTTCATTATCATCCAAGGCTACTTCAATATAATCGACACCATCATCATCAAAACACGTTCCCGAAGCGCTGAAAGTTCCCATGATGTTCATATTTTTAGTGGGGTTTGTAATAGAAACAACCGGTTGATCGGAACGAGGATCAATATAAATATTGAATGGACCTGCTTCACCGACGTTACCCGCCGAATCTTCTGCAGTAACCAGCACATTGTACTTGCCCGACTTTTTTTCGGTAAGATCAAAGGCTTCCTCCCAGCTTTCGGGATTTTCTACAGTGCGGGTTTCAACTTTACCTCCAGCAAACAGAAACGAGACCAGAAAGGCATACGCACAGATACACAGCAGTAGCTTTTTCATAAGCAATAGATAAAGAATTCTCATTCTATGTATTATATGTTGCAACTTCTTACAATGTAGATTATACAGCTATAAAAGTTCAAGCATTAGAAATAG
>CAUVHB010000181.1:0-4131 GCA_963551335.1 uncultured Treponema sp. | reverse complement strand
TTACCATCAAGCGTTTCAAGATACTTGTTGACATTGCCCGAAGATCGACAAGCCTCAAGCTTGACGGGATGATGTCAATATTTTCATTTTTTGTTCTGATGGTATAATCGGACAGGGTATCGCTTTGTAATGCATACGCAATATTTTTCCGATCGCTTTCACTACTATCTTGTAAAAAATAAAATGAACATGAGTTATTGATGTCCATATCGAGAACAAGAACTTTTTTACCGGCAGCCGCGCAGCATTCTGCAGCGGTTATCGTTGTCGAAGATTTGCCGGTACCTCCTTTGAGGCTTGCAAATGTGTACACCTTCATTTTTTGCTCCTGTGAGTGTGGGGTAAGGTTAGTCAAGAGGTAAAAAAAACGCCCTCAAAGGCTGTTTTTTCTTTGAGGGCGTCCCGGGACAATAGGCTTTAAAAGAGCCATTATCCCTATTAACCAACGACTAACCGTCATTGATAAAAATAAATACATGGAAAAACAGCAAAGCCATATACTTATTTTTCACTACAATGGAGCGAATCGAGCCTTTAGACCGCCGAAACAGGTTCTAAAGAGCGCTATCCGCGCTTTGTGTGTAAAAAATAGCTTTGCCAATTTTTGCTACAATGAAGGTATGCTCTTTTTCGTGATTGCTATAAATACTGTTTTGATAATGACTTGCCTGTTTTTATCAAGTTTTGTGCGTGCACGAAACATCGCTGCTGCATGGAACCACCGCCATCCGTGGCGGTTCTGCAGTGTAAGCCTTTTGAAAATAGATGGTGCAGATACAAGGAGTTAGGCAAAAAAGTACCGCAGGCGTATCTTTGATACGTTGAGGACACTTTTTTGCCGTGCGACGCAGTAGATGCGCCGTATATTTTCAAAAGTGTCTGGTGCAATTACCCTATGGAGTAGAGAAGATGAATATTGTAGAAATCCCGTTACCGCTATTGCGGAATGAATTGTCGGCTGTGTCTTTTTTATCCTGCATTGCCGAAGATGAACTTGAAGCGCTCGCACAGTTTTCCCAGCTTTGCGCATTCGATGAAGGTGAGGTGCTGATTGCTGAAGGCACCATAAATGCCGATCTGTATATTTTAATGAGCGGCTCTCTTGACGTAATAAAGCAGGGCAAATGGAATAAGCAGGTTCACGTTGCAACACTGCGGGATCATGCCTCGGTCGGCGAGTCGGCGCTTTTGGAGGATGAACTTAGCACTGCAACGGTACGCGCTGCCGAAGACACGATTGTGTTGATCCTTTCCCGCAGTCAATTCAAAAAATATATTAACGCCTATCCCAAGGCGGGATTGGTGATGATGACATATATCGTTTTCAGTCTTTTGCAAAAGCTGCGCAGCGCGAATGAAGAGCTCGCCGACGAACGCAGTATGGAATTTGCACAGGAATATTTAACCGCAATGGTCGACATGTTCCAAGAAACTGAACAAGACGAAAGCTCCGGCTCAAACGATGAGCCGTGATAATTCCGCGATTAAATCTTTACCGTCCCAAATCGTGTCCATTTCCATCGCCTGCCCCAAGGCGGCGATTCGGTCGATACCTGCCGAACGTCGCTGCGCAAAAAAGTGTGCGAGTTCTTCCCGCCGATAGCCTTCCGCGCAGAGCGTCTGCACCTTGAACGAAAGCAGCGGCAGCAGTTCATCTTTATTGCGGATTTCGGTTTCAAAGAAAAAGCCGAATGTTCCGCGCAATGTTTCCACCGCATTAGCGGGCAACTTTGCCAAAGTCGCAACATATAAAAGGTTCCCCGCATACTGCTTGACGGAGATTTCTTCCGGCAAGGTCATCGCAGAAAGGCACAGCTGCTCGTATTTCCGCGCCGCTTGATAAGCGCCGAACTGGTACGCCGCTTGAGCTTCCGCCGCAACCTTTTCCCACCAGCGGAGGCGAACTGACGAGTTGCCGCCGTCGTTTTCCCACACGACAAGGTGCGGGGCGGAACAGGCATTTTGATCCATCAAATACGTGTCGTTGTAAAACCGGTGCGCCCATGCGGCGAGCGTTTCTTCATCCGCTTGAGAAAATGCCGCTTGACTGAACAACGCAAAAGACCAGCGGTCGGGGAACACCAGCTCAACCGCATGGGGCGGCAGCGGAAGCGCACGTATGCGGCAGATTGTTTCGTCCCCGCCCCACACTACCCGCGCATCGCAGTCAGCAGTATACGCAGCGGTTACGGCGTCATTCCGACCATAGCTGATAAACGATGTCCGCCGTTTTATAGCCTCAAACTCAGGTCTCTCCAGTACTCGACCGATACAGGCGCAGAGCATCATACCGATTTCGCCGCCCCGCTCCGATAGCCGCACGATGTTTGCGTTCCCAGCTAGCAACCCGATTGTATATGAATAGGCAAACATCGCCGGCACATTTGAAGGCGCAATATGGAACGCAAGCCCCCGGCCAAGCCGCGGAAAGGGTAAAGCATGGCGCTTAGCGAGGGCTTCAAGATGCGCCCTGCGACACCAAAACCCGAATGCGGCAATCTCCGGTATGGTATGCAATTCCGATGCGCCGATTTCAGCCGATACCGCAGCAAGGAACGCTATAACCTCCGGTGAAAATACAGGATACGGTATTCTTTCCGGCTGCAAAACGCCTGCCAACAATGTTACGGCGGCTTTATTATCGCTATTTACATCAGCAATTTGACTGCCTGTTACGGCGCTTTGCAGCGGTATGCTAGTATCGATTTCCGTCTGCATGGTTGTATCATCCTTCATACGTATCACTGCAACCTCTTACCTCCGCGCGCGGGATACGTCCGGTAATGGAAAAATACTTACCCAGCCGCCCGCAGGGACAGTCATCCTCTCCCAACAGCTCGCCAGTATCCTCAGTCAACAGCGAATGCCCCGGGTACGATCCGGGCAGCGGCGACAGTACCTGTACAATCCCCTGCTCCCCGACACCACACACGCTGAAATCCTTTGCTCGCCTAAAAAGCACGTCAGACCAAATGCTTGCGTGCAGATGCCCCTCAGAGCATTCCATATAAATACAGCCGGTCTGTTCCGCCATACCGTAATAGTTGCTGATGCGCGCAATGCCGGTCGTAGCGGTTATCCGTGCTTTAAACTCTTCCGGAGAGACCGCTTCGGTAATAAGGTTCTTCCAGCCGCCGCCATGTATCAGTATCCCGTTCGGAATGTCAAGGCGTATCTTTTTTTCTTCAAGAACACGGATTACGTGCTTATAGATGATAAAGGTAAAACCGAAAGCAAGCACCGGTTCATTCCTATGCTCAGCAAGAAAATTTTGAACAGCCGGAATATCCAGTTCCATATTTTCATCAAGCGCATAACAGGTGCGAGACGCCAACAAAGAAAATCCCAAAATGCCGGCTCCCCGTGCCGAAAACATCTTCCTGTCCCGCAGCGTTTTTTTTGTATCGAGCACCAAATAAGGAATTCTGTTTTCACCGGTAAAATCGGCAATAATCCGGTACAGCACCTGCTGCTGATTCGCCGCCGTTTCCGCATCCAAATAAATCTGCGAAACACGTTGACCGGTCGTTCCCGATGAAGTGAGCATTTTGAACACCGCTTCTTCGGGAACACTCTTGAGCGAAAGCTCCTTAAAAACCGACACCGGCAGCATCGGCACCGTCTCCGCCGAAAAAGCGACCTTCTCCGGAATCCCTAAGGCTTTTAATAGCCATCCATACGGCTCGCAATAGTTACGGTGAAAGACCGTCCGTGCCGTCAGCAACTCGGTGTACGTCGCCGCTTTTTCCATCCGCGTCAATGAATACGGTTTCAGCTGTATAAATTCATCTATGGTCATGATAATTAACACGTTTCCTATAATTCAGCATACACGCCAGTCTTTGATAGTACGTGCTTGTTCATCGAAATTTACACCGATAAGCACAATCTTCTTTCCGTCTACCTGATACTGTGTGGCATATTTTTTTTCCTTTATCTGTGCGAGAGCATCTTCTGCACTGCCGTTGCTGCTGATCTTAAACTCAAAGAGATAGATTGTTTCTGCTGTCCACACAATACAATCCGCACGTCCGGTCGAGCAATGCACCTCAGTCTGTACAAACTGTCCCATCAGTGCAAAGACCAAATACACTGCCGTTTGATAGTTTTGTTCCCTCAGTTTCAGCTTTT
>CAUVHB010000180.1:0-4153 GCA_963551335.1 uncultured Treponema sp. | reverse complement strand
AGTATGGAGAATGCGCAAAAGTCGATTACTTGTGCGCTTCCCCATACTCCAGCGGAATCCGCGTAAGGGTACACCGCTGCGCGCCACCCTACAGTTTATGCATTTTCTTTGGCTGCGTCATATTCTCCGGCTTCAAGATTTCATCGAGTGCTTCTTTCGATAACAAGCCGCGTTCCAACACGAGGTCGTAGACACTGCGGTCATCTTTGAGGGCAGTTTTGGCAATATCGCTGGAGGTTTCGTAGCCAAGCACCGGATTAAGCGCTGTTACCAAACCGATACTTCGGTAGGTCAGCTCCTTGCACCGCTCCACATTCGCTTCGATGCCGTCGATACAGCGCTGCCGAAGCGTGGACATACCATTGTTTAACATCGAAATCGATTCCAAGATACTATAGATAATGACCGGCTCAAAGACGTTTAGCTCCAACTGCCCCGCTTCGGCAGCCATCATAACAGCCGTATCATTTCCGATAACACGGAAGCATACCTGATTCATCACTTCGGGAATAACAGGATTAACCTTTCCCGGCATAATCGAGGATCCGGGCTGCATTGCCGGAAGATGTATTTCGTTTAAACCAGCGCGCGGTCCCGATGCGAGTAACCGCAGGTCGTTGCATATTTTAGAAATTTTTACCGCAAGGCGTTTTAGTTGTCCCGCATAGGCGACAAAACAGGTGGTATCATTTGTGGCGGCAATCAAATTCTGCGCTTTCGTAACCGGATAGCCCGAAATTTCCGCAAGCCGCTTTGTTACTAAATCCGCATACGCAGGGTCGCTATTGATACCGGTACCGATGGCAGTTGCCCCCATATTGATTTCGAGTAAGCCCGAAACAGCCTGCCGGATATGTGGCACTTCCGCTTCCAAACTCGCGGCATAGGATTCAAATTCCTGTCCGAGCGTCATCGGTACTGCATCCTGCAGCTGCGTCCGCCCCATCTTGATATGTCCGCCGAATTCCTTTCCCTTTTTACGGAAAGAAGCAATCAATGCTTCAAGCTCGGTAACAAGCCCTTCGGTATGTAAACAGATGCCAAGTTTTGCCGCTGTTGGATATGCATCGTTGGTAGACTGCGCAAGGTTAATATGATTGTTTGGATGGCAGAATGTATACTCGCCCTTTTTGTGTCCCATCAATTCAAGCGCGCGGTTCGCAATCACTTCATTGGCATTCATATTAGTAGATGTTCCCGCCCCGCCTTGAATCATATCCGCAGGGAATTGATCATGGAGCTTACCAGCAATAATTTCTTTACAGGCTGCGATAATCGCTTCCGCCGTCGGCTTTTCTAATAACCCCAATTCATAATTTGCCTGCGCTGCCGCTTGCTTCACCATCGCAAGGGCTTTTATAAAACCCGGATAGGCTGAAAGATGCACGCCGGTAATATTGAAGTTTTCCGTACAGCGGAGCGTCTGCACGCCGTAATATGCCTCATCGGGAACATCCCGATATCCTAAAAGATCATGTTCTTGCCGCATTGGTTCCTCCTTAGTTTTAGCGGTTGCCGTTTCTTGTTCACTTGTTTTCATTCATTTATCTCATTCATTGAGTAGATAGATGTGGGTATTTCTAAAAACGGACGTTTTAAAAGATGCCCATTTTTTTGAAATTACTTTTGTTGCAGCTCGTGGAGAGAATCGAAGGGATAAACGCCGCTTACGGTCGTTTCGATTCTATGATCGGCAGAAGAGCCGAATATAACCGGCGCATCTGGCTGCATAAACTCGGAGATAACCTGCCGGCACGCACCGCACGGTCCTACCGGATAATCGGCATCGGGGGTTGCGATTGCAATAGCGGTAAAATTTCTTTTCCCCATTGCAACGGCGCGGAAAATAGCGGTACGTTCAGCGCAGTTGGTCAATCCGTAAGAGCGGTTTTCAACATTTACGCCAGTAACAACGGTTCCATCATCGAGCAATAACGCAGCGCCTACTCTAAAATGAGAATAGGGGGCGTATGCATTTTCCGCTGCCTCCAGAGCTTGTTCAAAGAGATGATCATACTTACTTGAATCTTTCATTCTACTATTATACCATATACACTATGAAAATTACAGCTTTCGATAATCGTTTTATTATTTTTCCTCTGCTTTTTTTACTCATATATATCTTTGCAGCGGCGGTACCGCTCGGCTCCGATCTTTATCTGAAACCTGTGTGGGTACGCACCATTACACCGGATAGTGCACAAGCTGAGTTGGAAGGAATGGGGAGCGAAGCCGAAGATGCAGCCCCGCAGGCGGTACCGGAACAATTTGCCGGTAAAACCCCGAAGGTGTTTTTGACGGAAAGCCGCTTCGGATATTTTACCGCCGATGGAGAAGTACTCCGCTCATCGCCCGTTACGCAGCGTATATCCGCCTCTTCCACTGCGTGGACGGAATACGGGAGCGATGCCGCCAAAACACCGATTTATCGTCCCGACGGTTCACTGATAACCGTCATCGAAGAGCCGGGGTTTGTATACATCGACGAAGATCGTTTCTACCTGTTTGAACCGGGCGGTAGCGCTGTTAAGCAATACGATATCGATGGAAAACCTCGGTGGCGTTACCTGCATACTGCACCGATCACTGCCTTTCACAGTACAAAAAGCGGCGCCATTATCGGATTCTCTGACGGGAAGCTGGTTGCTCTTGATTCCGCAGGTAATGTGCGGTGCGATTTTTATCCGGGTGGCAGTGATTATCAGGTTATACTGGGAGCGGCAATCTCAACCGACGGGCAGCTTGCCGCCTGTGTATGCGGAATCGACAGTCAGCGAGCGCTGCTTATACGGATAGACGGTAATAAATATAAGATCATACATCACAGAAAATTGGAAGGAAATCTCCGCAGGCAAGCCTTTGTAGATTTCGATATAAAAGGTAAGAACGCCGTGTTTGAGTGCGCTGAAGGAATCGGTTTTATCGATTGTAATCGGTTGATATCGGGTATTATGCGTCAGCGCGGTACGGTCATTTCAGGCGGTCAAAATCCGTATCGGAATATGATGGCGATTCTCAGTAGACAGGAACAAAGCTCAACATTGTCGTTTGTCGAAGCGCCTTTTTATGTTGTGGGGCATACATCTTTTCTTTCAAAAAATACGTTTCTGGTGCAAGAACAGGAAACGATATTCCTTGCAACCGACACGAAATTAGCGCGGATCGATATAAACTAGATCTGTTCAGAAACGGAAGTTTCCGAACAGGTTTAATAAAGTGAAAAATAGGATATTGATATGAAACGATTTATCTTTTGCATCTTAGCTGCGGCGGTCTTTTTTACCGAACTCTCCGCATTGGAATGGCCTGCGGACACACAAAATTTTTTACGACTTTTCGGGCAACGCATCGGTAAAAATACGTTTGAAGAAGGCTTGACCTTTGAAGATGCGGCGACGGTACGCGCTGCCGATGATGGAATTCTCTTAATTGCCATAGATAAAAAATACGGTTCCGGCGCATTCCCTTCTACGCTCGGAAATGCACTGATATTTTTACACGACGATGGACTCCAAACCTTGAGAATACCGCAGTGTTCCGAAATAGAGTAACTACCGAATCTACTGCGGTTATCGGAAGAACGGGCAACAGCGGATGGGGGCATTCTAACGCCCTTATCTTTCAAGTGAGCGATAACCAAAAAAAAGTATATATCAATCCATTGTTACTGCTTCCGTCCGTCAACGATAAAATAGCGCCGCAGATACAAAATATCATGGTAGTAAATGAGCAGCATACCGTCTTTCAAATAAACGGACAAAAAAATGTGCGGCAAGGAAGCTATGAGCTCTATGCGGATATTACCGATACAACGGTACAGGGAGGCCGCAGTTTTAGCCCTTTTAGAATTACTATTTTTGTAAATGGCGCTAATATTCGGACTATTCCATTTGAGACCATTCTGCAAAAAGACGAAGCCTCTTACTTGGGTAATACCGCCTTCACCGATAGGCTACTGTACCAACGGAAAGATGCGCTGTACCTTGGAAACATCATCCTGACCCGCGGAAAATCCGATATATTGATTACAGCCCGTGATATTACTGGCAATGAAAAATCAGAGCGGTTTACTATTCAAGTAGACTAATAGATCAGGGTAATCGTATCAGGTACTTTTAGGGTATCCCCGCAGAAGAATGGAGGCTGTCCACCC
>CAUVHB010000179.1:0-4202 GCA_963551335.1 uncultured Treponema sp. | reverse complement strand
ATAAAGACTTAAATTTTAACATCGCGGGGATGCCGAAAAAGTAACCAACTTTTGAGACATCCCCATTGCATTTCAAGGTAACCTGTTCAGAAACAGAACTTTCCGAACAGGTTTAATAAGCTCTATTAGCGAAGTCAATACTCACGATATGTAAAAGAGTGTCAAAAGTCAATCAACACCCCCGACACCGAGCGTTGCTGAGGACGGCCGGTATTAAACCCGCCGTACGAGTAAATACACGTGCGGGCGCAGTATCGTTCTTTTCCCTGTAGTGTTGATATCAGACGCAGTATCGTCTTGCGTGATTCTGCGTAAACCGGTATATTTCTCAATATTCCGGCGAGGGGAAGCCGCTCACGGTTCTGTGACAATACGGCTATCCGATGGTACGCCGCTTTGAGGGACGCCCCGTGTGATTTTGAGCTGTTGCTTATTTGCGAGGCGGATTGAGGTTTGTATGGATGCATTCTTACATGATTTTTTAATGAACTCATCGGTTATACTATCGTTGATTGTACTTGTGGCAAGTTTGTTTACGCTGAGTAAGGGAGCGGATTGGCTGGTAGACAGTGCGGTTGCTCTTTCGCTGAAATGGGGGATGCCCAAAATGGTGATCGGCGCGACGATTGTCAGCCTCGGCACGACGTTGCCTGAAGCATCGGTTTCTACCTTGGCGGCAATTAAAGGCAATGCGGAACTTGCGCTGGGGAATGCAATCGGTTCGATTATTGCGGACACTGCGCTTATTATTGGACTTGCCGCTATGCTTGGTACGGTGCCGGTTGATAAACGGCTTATCCATCGGCAAGGCACTGTTCAGTTTTCGGCGGCGCTGCTGCTGACGCTTGTTTCGCTCCCGTTCTTTTCCCCGGGCAGGGAAGGAAAAATCTATCAGTGGATGGGGTGGATTTTTGTCGTGCTGCTTGCGTGTTATATGTACCTATCGTTCCGCTGGGCAAAAGAATCGATTCAAGACAGCGAACAGAATGGCGCCGACGAAAATCAAAAACCGCTGTGGTTGCTGCTTGTGTGGTTGGTTGTCGGCATTGCGGTGGTTGTAGCGTCGTCTAAAGCGCTGATTCCGGCGGTAGAAGTGTTTGCGACAAAAATCGGCATCCCGCAGAGTATTATCGCGGCGACACTCGTTGCGTTCGGCACGAGCGTACCCGAATTGGTAACTGCGATTACCGCTGTTCGGAAAGGACATGGTGAACTTGCCGCGGGCAACATCATCGGGGCGGACATTTTGAATGTGCTTTTTGTATTGGGCGTAGCGGCTGCGGTAACCCCCGCCGGTATCCGTGTACCGGTAGATTTTTACTATCTGCAATTTCCGACCATGCTGTTGGTACTCGGCATTTTCCGCTTTTGTTCAACACGCCAGCGCAGCGTCATAACCCGACTCCAAGGCGCATTCCTTTTTGTCTTTTATGTCATCTATGTTATTCTTAACTTTACATTACGACATATTACGGGGTAAAAAGACGATGCCGCTCACACACGAGCGGCGTGTTGAGAAGCTGCACAATGAATTGAACAGATAGACTGCCATGAATATTATTCTATTACGGAAGGAAGAACTTTCTGCCGGGAATTTTTCTTTTATCAAAACTGATGAACGGTTTTTGCATATCAAAAAAGTGTTGAAGCTCGGTGTGGGGGCGGCATTCAAGGCGGGTATCATTGATGGAGAAAAAGGAATGGCGGAGATCATCTCCTTTTCTGATGCGCTGTTGACTGCACGGTTTACCGCAGCGGAGAATACGGGCGGGAAAGGCGGTGTTTCCGGTTTACCACCCATTAGACTGATACTCGGTTTTCCGCGTCCTATTCAGCTGCGTCGTATTCTGCGCGATGTCGCGGGGCTCGGTATTGAAGCGCTGTATTTGACCGGCACCGAGCTGGGGGAAAAGTCCTACTTGCAGGCGGATATTGCTGCGGAAACGGAGATAGAGCGGCTGCTCATTGACGGATGCAGTCAGGCAGGGGATACGCATATTCCGAAAGTGTATCGCGCGTACAGTGTCCGGCATTTTTTTGAGCGGTATGGGGATACTATCCGTCCGGAGCATCTGCGGGCGGCGCTCGATGTTCCATTTCAACTTGAGCAAGAACACAACAGCAACAGCCATAATCAAAGGAATGATACACGCATTGAGGTGGGCATTGAACGCAATGCGAGCAATACCTGCAACGAGTGCAATGACATTGAAAGAGCCGGTACGCTGCGCTTGCCTGTGATGTATCCGCTGCCTCAATTACCGTGGGATGGGCGGCAAACGCTGTGGCTCGCCGTAGGGAATGAGCGGGGCTGGAGTTTGAACGAGCGATTGCTATTTGCAAAAAAACAATTTGCGGCTTATACTATGGGGCAAAGAATTTTGCGTACGGAAACCGCCGTTACGTCTGCCATTGCAGTGTGTCTTGCGGTATCCGGCGTATGGAATACGGGAAATACGGAGCCGCGATTAACGGTGACGGCTGACCCGCGTTAGGGATTGCAGCGATAGCCTTTTTGCTGTTGGATATTTTTGACGTGGTGGTTGCAGTCGGCTTTAATATCTCCTTTATTATGACGCGGTATGCGAGCCTTAACCCTCCGCATGAATAAAATTTCTTCGCCGCCGAGAAATAAGCAATATTTATAGATAAAAATATTTGCCGGAAACAACTTGTATTCTTCCTACCCGTTATTTTTCACAAAAATAAAGTTTGTGATACCATCTCCATCAAAACATCTTTCCAACACATTCGAAAATCCATTCTCCGACCACTTGGATTTTTCCGTACCGTATGCTTCATCCATTTTAATCGCCGAACTTTTCACGCTAAAAATATATACATCTTTATTTTTCTCTCAAATTCCAGATGTTCTTTAATGTATACTTGTACATCCTCGACAATCGAATTGCATATTGCCCGTCGAGTATTCTGGTAGATTATACGGCGGATCACTGAGAATAAGGTCGATCGAAGAATCCGGCATCTCTTTTATTTTTGAAAACTATCGCCAATCACTCATAATGCCTTGTTTATATTTTCTATTGCATACATACGTTTAGTGGTTCTCTCTATAGTTTGCCGCGGCATAAAGCGCGTTTGTTTGTAGAAAATATTTTTACTGCGTTTACAGTCTATCATACCATATAATTTTTATTGTATTTTAAAGAATATTAAAATGCAATTCTTTTTATTACCTTTATATCAGAGTGTTGTCTGCATTGCACGACTTTGTGCTGTAAACCGATATTACTGCGCAGTCCATAGTTCATCAAGCAAGGTATCGATATCAACCGGATCCTGTTTGCTTTCTACGATAGAGAGCCATTCTGCTGGTTGCGGAAAATTTTCTTTTGTTATCGGCGCTTCCCATAAAGAAGATTTTAAAGCAAAAACTACAATACCGCTTTTTATCGGACACGGAGAAAGCGCAAGGATTGCTTTTCTTAGTTTCTGCCCCATATCCTTCGGTAATTCAGGAGAAAAATCCAGCCATATATTCGATCTTTTTTCCGGTCGGACGGCAATTACCAAGAAGCCGCTTGACGGATATGCTTTTTCTTGAACCAAAACGGATTCAGCCATACTTTCTATAGTCTTGATATAAGCGACAAGGTCTTGTACCGATGGACACCGCTCTTCCAATACCGAATTAGGCTGTAAGAAGATGATGCTTTCCCTGCGGAATGCTCGTTCGGCGTTAAGTTCGCAGAACACGGCACAACTAAGTATCAGCAATAGCCATTTCTTTTTCATATATTCTCCTCATGCATAGTATCTTTCGGCGGTTTATAAAAATCTACCTCTGAATCCCATATATTTCTATTGGTCACTCTGTTCATCAATTTGCCATTAAACGTGATGGTATCATGACAACCTTTTTCAAAATTTTCAACATGTATATGAGGATTCACTACCTGCAATATTCCGTCTTGATCGACATATAAGCCGCTGTAATAGGAGTTCTTCCCCATCCTGATGTAATCTCTCTTGTCTTCCTCATGTAATGCTACCATCCAAAATATAGGGTCATCTTTATCCAATCGGGCTTTTGCTTCGCTGTAAACCTCGCTCCAATTTGAACCTACTTTCGAAAGCAAGAACTTAAACAGCGGTGTGTAATCCAATCCTCTCTGTTTTTTGCTGTGCATTGATTTTCGAGTAATATCCGTATTTTTTAATTTTGCTCTTTCAAAGCGGTA
>CAUVHB010000178.1:0-4207 GCA_963551335.1 uncultured Treponema sp. | reverse complement strand
CATTGCGATTAATAAGCAAAGCTCCAATCCCGCTCCGATAAACCCGAAAAACAACACGAGTTCTGAATCACTTTTAAGAGAACTGTGTATTCCGACGTTATAGCCCCACACTGCAGTTGCTAAAATAAGTGCAAATGAAAAGACCATCGCGCCAATCAATTTCTTTTTTCCGATAATAACCATGAACGCCCCCTCACTCTTTAGACATTTCTAAATTCAGCAATTTTTTCGATACTGCCGAAAACAAATAGTTTATCGCCTGTTTGCAATTCAAGATTATCATCCGGTTCATACATTACTTCGCGGTTCAAAGGATTACCGACCGTATCGATATCAAGTTCAAGCCGAACAATCGTAATCAATGTTATATTGAATTTTTCTTTAAGCGCAACTTGCGCGAGTGTTTTCCCGATAAAAAACTTTGGCACCTTTACTTCACATATTCCGTATCCCTCGATTACGGAAAGCGCATTGAGCGCTTCGGGGTTAATCAATTCGTTGGCGATACGGGCGGCTGATTCTTCTTCTATCTTTAATACTCTGCTCGCGCCGACTCGCTTTAACACAATCGCATGTAACGGAGAAACCGCCCGCGCGACAATATAGGGAATTTCCCGTTCCTTTAACAGCGTCGTTGTTAAGATGCTTGCTTCTTTATTATCACCAATTGCCACAATGGCAACATCGATATCGTCGAGCGGCGCCTTTCTAAGCGCATTTTCGTCAGTGGTATCGATCACCATTGCAGCCGGAACAATTTTTTTTACACGATCGACAGCCTGCGCTTCATGATCAAATGCAACGACTGAGGCGCCGCCTTCAACCAGCATTTCACAAATCCTGATACCGAATTCACCTAATCCGATAACCGCAAAATTTCGTTGTACATCCATCGTATTCTCCTTCTACATCAATGGTGCAATAGCTTTAAGAACAATGCCGGAAACTTTTACCGTCCATTTTTCATGCCGGATAGTTTCTGCCGTTACGGGGCGGCACTGTTTTAATACGGATTGAAAATCCGCTTCAATATCTTCAATACAGTCAACGCCGTATAAATAGGTAGCGCATTCAAAATGATGATATAAACTGCGGTAATCCAAATTGATGGTACCGACAACAGCTTCCCGATCATCACATACAAACACTTTTGCATGCACAAAGCCCGGCGTATATTCATATATCCGCACGCCCGAAGCAAGCAAAGAAGCATAGTGTGTTTTTGCCAATGCATACGGCGCTTTTTTATCAGGGATCCCCGGCAAAATCAGGGTAACATCCACACCGCGTTGTGCCGCAAACTTCAACATTGTTTCCATTTCACCGTCCAAAATCAGATACGGCGACATAATATGTACATACCGCTGCGCTCGATTGAGCATATCCATATAGACACACTCTCCGACTTTATGTTCACCGACGGGGCTGTCTCCATAGGGAATAACAAAACCGGCGGCGGAAACCGGCATATCTTTAACAGGCGCCTGTAAAAATGCATCAAAGTTCCATTCTTTTTCGTACACACTCCAGAGCTGCAAAAACATCAACGTAAAGCTCTTAACCGCAGCGCCTTGGAGCATTACAGCCGCATCTTTCCAATAGCCGTATTTGTTGACAACATTGATATATTCATCCGCCAAATTCACGCCGCCGTTAAATGCAACCTTACCGTCAATAACCAGAATTTTACGATGATCCCGATAATTATAATATGTTGAAAGAAACGGCGTAAGCCGCCCGAATATCCTACATTTAATACCTAATCTTTTGAGGCGGTTTGGATAATCATGCGGCAGCGTAGAAAATTCACATGTTCCATCATACATGACGCGGACATCTACTCCCTCATTTGCTTTTTGCGCTAATATTTCCAAAATGCTTCCCCACATCAAACCTTCTTCTATAATAAAATACTCCAAAAAGATAAAATGCTTTGCCCGCTTAAGTTGAATGAGCATTTCTTTCCATTTAGCTTTGCCGGAAGGAAAATACGTTACCTCAGTTTGATGAAACACTGGATGACATCCGGTATGGCGCATATACTGAGCAAGGGCCGCCGCCCCCCTATCTTGTGCCGAAAGTGCATCTGCAACTTGCGAATCTTGAAGAATACTGTTTTGCGTCAACGCAAAAAGATTATTCAGGCGTTTTCGTGCCAAACGGTTTCCAAGATCGCTTTGGGTATACCATAGCAATAACGCACCGAATGCCGGCAACAGCATGATGATAACCAACCACGTAATTTTTGCGGTAGGGTCAATATCAGTGTTCAGTAAATACAGTACCATAACCAGGGTAAATAAAGACTCTACGATAGAATAGTAAGGGAATATCTCTTTAACCCAATAGAGAATACTCAACAAGATAAAGGCCTGCACCCCTAACAAGACAACAAATAGCCCCAACCGGCTGAACAGCGCACGTACAAGTCCTCTTTGTCCTTTTTTGAGTAAATATAATCCTTTACGTTTCTTATGATTCTTTACTCTCGTATTGACCTCCCATGCAAAAAATCCGCATCTTCAAACCATTCCCCTTACCCGATTGAAATAGCGCCACACGGATATTCGATAGTATCACTGTGCGCTTTTTTTCCGGCAGCGGTGAGGATCGTAAGCGGACCAACTCTGCCGATAAACATAAGGAAGATTAGTATCAGTTGCCCGACAACGCTAAATTGTGCAGTAATACCCGTAGAAAGCCCAACCGTTGCAAAGGCGGAAACTGTTTCAAACGCCATCGGTAAAAACGGCAGCGATTCGGTTACCGTCAATATAAATATGGCGGCAGAGACAATCGTTAAACCGAAACCGAGAATCAGAAAAGCTTTTTTAACCTGCTCATCGGGTATCGACATTTTTTTGATAATGACTGTCCGATCATTTTTTAAGAATGAACGGAAGAATGCATAGACCACCGCAACAGTATTGAGCTTAATACCGCCGGCGGTACTGCCGGAAGCGCCGCCTACAAACATCACAAAGATCATCATTAGCAAGGTTGCATTCGTCAGCGAGGCAAAGGACATCGTTGAAAAGCCGGCAGTCCGCAGCGTAACGGCTTGAAAAAAAGCGCCGAGATATTGTTCGCGAAGTGAAAAATCCTTCATAGCGTGTGTATGCTCCAAAAGATAAAACGCAGCAAAAGAAATAAAAAGCATCATGGCGGTCATTGCAAGTACGATCTGCGTATTTAATGGAAGCAAAAATGCGGTCTTTTTTTTCTTGAAAGTATTGTGTACGCCGATTTTTAGTTTACGCACCACATCATACATCACTGCAAAACCGATGCCGCCGAGGATAATCGTAAAGCTAATCGTAAGGCTGATAATAGGGTCTCCTGTAAAGGACTCAAGACTATTGGGAAATAAAGCAAAACCGGCATTACAAAATGCCGACACCGCGTGAAAGGCTGCGAACTGAAGCGTTTTGAGCGATACCCCCATGGTACGGGAAAAGCCGAGAAACAAAAAACACGCGCTGATAGCTTCAACAAGAAAGGTTGAAAAAATAATCACCCGCAACGCTTTAAATAATCCGGACATATCATCTTCGCTCACCATATAGGAAACCGTCAATTTTTCCGCTATAGATAGCTTGCGTCTAAAAGCGAGCATACCGAAAAAGGAGAACACCATAATGCCTAACCCGCCAATCTGCACGAGTAAAATCAAAATCACCTTACCGACCACAGTAAGATCCGTTGCAACATTGATTACGCTCAGTCCGGTTACGCACACCGCCGAAGTGGCAGTAAAAAGCGCCGCTAAAAAATCAAGATGCTCGGTACCGGGCGTTGCCGCAGGGAGCATCAGCAAAAAGGCTCCGGTGATAATCACCATAAAAAACGAAACCAATAGCGTTCCGGCAGGGTTTAACATCACCCGCTCCGTTCCCCCTGCGCTTTCCGCCGTATTCTTGATGATTTTACCAAACAAAAAGATATTTTTTACTAGCGCAAACATCAGAATAAGTTCCGGCGAGGTAGGGATAAGCCCGATCTTTATCTTAAAAACGATAAAGGCAACACAAAACAGGAAAGTGCTGACATAGAGCCCGATATTTTTCCGAAAATACTGCTGAATATATTTTTCGTGCCAGATTGGCAAAATCGTTTCTGTAATAATAAGAAGCAAAATGATAGCATCAAGCGCATGGATAACGATTGTAATAGCAAATGATGCATAAAACTGCTGCAAAAACAGCAC
>CAUVHB010000177.1:0-4217 GCA_963551335.1 uncultured Treponema sp. | reverse complement strand
CGGGGAATGATATTCAAATGGCGCTGAACCGCTTTGTGCGGAATTCCGATGCAACGCTGAAAGAATAACGTATCTTCTAAAACGTTACGGGAGAATATGATGGCACACACACCTTTAAATACGCCACGCGGACGCTCATTTTTTTCAATTAGAAATAAGATGATAACCGCTTTTGCATTTTTTTCAGTTCTTCTTTTACTGGTCGTCTATATCGTCGCGGTATATCTTGCATCCGTTTCTCTCATGAATAATACGGAATATTTTTTGAAGGAATTGGTTAAAAGTTCATCAAAGGTGTTAGACGAACGCTCTCAATCGCTCTTTGGAAAACTGGAAGCTTTTTCAAATTTGCCTGATATTCAAGATGAAACCATTTCATATCAAGAAAAAATACAATTATTTAAGAATGATATCCAGATGCAAAAGCAGCGGGGCTGGCTCAGCTTCGGCATCAGCGGACTTGACGGTGTGCTTTATCAGACCGATAACACGGTTGAAAAAGTTGCAGCTACCGATTGGTTCCAATCTGCACGTAAGGGAAGGTATGTTATTACCGAACCTTCATTGTCCGCTGCATCCCGGAAATATATTTTTATCGTTGCAATTCCCGTGCGAGACTTACAGGGAAAGATTACCGGCGTTATCAATGCGACGATTCTCGGGGATGCATTGTCGAATTTAATAAGCGATATTATTGTCGGCGAAACCGGCACTGCATATCTGCTCAGTTCATCAGGCGCCATTTTAGGGAACCGCCGTCCCGAAATTCTTTATAAGAGTATTTACAGCGAGATAATCGGAAGTGAGACAAATGCCTATGCACAGTTTCTTAAACAATCGCTTGCGTCGCATAAGTCCTCTGTGAATGTATCTGAAATAAAAGGTGTTAAGTATATATCTGCCGTTGCGTCGATGCGGTATGCAGATTGGACGCTCCTCTTAACTGCTCCCGTGTCGGAGTTTATGGCGGAGAATATTTCGAATTTGATTAAAACATTTATTCTTATCGCGTTAATTCAGTTGGCAGTTGCAATAGCGCTTGGTTTCTATATTGCACGGAATATCACCCATCCCATCAAGCACGTTATTGCAGCGCTTCGAAATATTGCACAGGGAGAGGGAGACCTTACCATAGAGCTGCCGGCAAGCGGTAAAGATGAAACGAGTGTATTGTCATCATACTTTAATCAGACGATTGCCAAGTTGAAAGATTCAATTCAAAAAATCGGTATCGACTCTCGTGAGATGGAAGCGGTCGGCTCCGATCTTGAAAGCAATATGATGTCGGTGAGTCAAGTTGTAACAGCAATTACCGCCGGTATTGAGGATCTGAAAAAACGATTTGTCGAGCAGGAAGAAAGCGTATCAGACACGGCTGCCGCCATTGACCATATCATTCAGACGATTCGACTTTTGGATGAAAGTATCGAACGGCAAGCCGCTATGGTGAGCGAGTCCTTCGCCTCTTTTGATAAGATGTCTTACAGTATCGATACCGTTGGGAAAAATGTTGTAGCAACCCGTGAGGTTATTCGTAACCTTTCTACAGCGACAAATGATGGTCGAAAGACGTTGATAAAAGCAAATGAGGTTTCGCAGCGGATATCGGAGGCTTCCGGTCATTTAATTGAAGCTGGCGCAGTAATAGAAAATATTGCAAGTCAGACGAACCTCCTTGCAATGAATGCCGCAATTGAAGCAGCCCATGCGGGAGATGCCGGTAAGGGATTCGCCGTTGTTGCCTCCGAGATTAGAAAACTTGCAGAGGAATCCAGTACGCAAGGCAAAAGAATTTCGCTCACGTTGAAAAATCTTTCTGTCGAAATCGACACGCTGGCGAGCGCTGCTGCAGGGGCCGTTGAAAAGTTTAATATCATTTCCGGTTATTCAAAAGGCTTAAGCGCTTCTATCGAAGGGGTGGTGCAGGCGATGGATGAACAGGAAGAAAATGGGAAAAGTATCTGGAGCATCATCAATGATATTACCGATGTAACAAATGAGGTAAAGAGCGGTTCCGGAGATATGCGCACTGACGGTGCGAAAGTCGTTTCGGCAACAAAGCGGCTGGACGATTTAACGCGCATTTTACGAGAAAATATACAAGATATCGCATCGAAGACGGAGCTTATTAACGAGGCTGCGCAAGAGTCCCTTGAAATTGCTGTGAAAAATAAGCAAAGTATAGACGGTCTTGTTTTGGAAGTAGGCAAGTTTAAAACTGAGAAATAGTCAGAAAAAAGTTTGCGTTGCAAACTCGATTATTCACGAATGCGCGTAACGCGCATGGCTAAAAGTTTTTTCGGATGTTGAAACATCCTGTAAAAACTTTTATAGGAGATATGATAAAAACTACCGTCTGAAATCGCGCCGGTACTTTTTATCTCAAGTTTGCGTTGCAAACTCGATTATTCACGAATGCGCGTAACGCGCATGGCTAAAAGTTTTTTTCGGATGTTGAAACATCCTGTAAAAACTTTTATAGGAGAAAGGATGAAAACAATCAGAGTTACTTTCGGTTTGCTGTGTATGGTGGCGTTGGTTATGATGACAACAATGGGATGCCAAAAAAGCGACAGCGGAAAAAAATCCGAGCATCACCTTGATAGAACAAAAGAGTTCATCACGGTTGCGACAGGTCCTACAAGCGGTATCTATTTTCCGATCGGCGGGGCTTTCGCGGAAGCCTTAAAATCGGCAGGATATAATACCAGTTCACAAGCGACCGGCGCATCAGCCGAAAATATTTCGATGATTTCGAAAGGTGAAGCGGAGCTTGCAATCGCAATGCAGGATTCCGTTATGCAGGCATACAAGGGTTTCGGCGCCTATGAAGGTAAAGCAAATCCCAAGCTAACTGCCTGTATGCGTTTGTGGCCGAATTACGTACAGCTTGTAACGTTGCGTAAATCCGGTATTAAGACCGTTGCGGATCTGAAAGGAAAGCGGGTCGGTGTCGGTGCGGCGAACTCAGGTGTTGAGTTAAATGCTCGTATGATTTATGAAGCGTACGGTATGACATACGCCGACAGCAAAGTCGATTATCTATCTTACGGCGAAGCAATCGATCAAATGAAAAACGGTCAGTGCGATGCTGCTTTCGTTACATCCGGCCTCCCGAACGGAACGATTATGGAACTAGCTACCAGTTATGATATGGTAATTGTTCCTATCGACGGCGCAGGAAGAGATGCGCTTATTCAAAAGTATCCGTTCTTCTCGCAGACCATCATCCCCGCTAATACCTATAACAATACTGATGACGTGAACACTGTTTTTGTATATAACATCATGTTGGTAAATAGCGACCTTTCCGAAGAAGTTGTGTACGATATGCTGACCGTTATCTTCGATAATATTTCGACGATTAAAGCATCGCACAATGCGGCAAATAAGCATATCGATTTATCTTTCGGGGTAGAGGATGTGAAAATTCCGCTGCATCCGGGAGCCGCAAAATTCTGGCAGGAAAAAGGTTTTAAGACTCCGCAGAATTAAAGAATACATCGGATGGAGCAGTCTTTTTGTAAATTGCAGTATATGAGTATGTGGACATGCGTGTATGAAGTATGCCTGTTTAGTATTGTAGCGCTATTGTCGGTAAGCTGTTCCTCCGGTGAGACTGTCGAAATTTCTAATCAGGTAACGAAAGAACGCTATTGCATTCAAACAGTACAGACAGGAGATGTTCTTTCGTTTGAGTGGGAACATTCATTTGAACATATCCTATGGAAAGAATTTTATCGGGTAACCGATGAACATACGTTTAAACTTTTTACCATTGCAGTTCAAGGGTTCGGCGCCGGTATTCCGGCAGAGATGGACTGTACCTATCGATATGAGGACGGGCTTATCTATATGGAAAATATAGAAGGCAGTGTGTTCAAAGAGTTTAATTGGATCAATTCGCAACAACATCTCAAAAACATCACAATAAATGATACCGTGCTCATACGGGGAGAAGAGCTTCCCCAGCGGGCAAAAATACGGTTAGGCTTACAGAGGAAGCGCTGATACCGTCGTAAGACTGTACCGCTTCTTCATTATGATCGGGCAATCGCTAAAAATTAGGCTAGATTTTAGCGATGCCGCATTGAGGAGTATATCTTGGCTACAGAAAAAGCAATAGACCAAAAGGCTCTCTTGGAAGAATTTGAACGGGAAAGCAGAACTCGAAACTTTGTTAACCCGATTTTTACAAAGATTCTCAAATGGACTGC
>CAUVHB010000176.1:0-4231 GCA_963551335.1 uncultured Treponema sp. | reverse complement strand
ACGGTGATTGCTTTTAAGGCACGCTCTGCAGCGACATTGTCTTCTGCAATGACTGCCGCAATATCATCCCCGTAGAAGCGTACTCTCGTGTTCAGCAGTCTCCGGTCAGAAATATCCTGATGTGCCTCCTCGGTAGACCACGGATGTCCCGCGGTCGGGAAATAAATGTCCGGCACATCGAAACAGGTAACAATCTTAACCACACCAGGGATTTTTTCTGCAGCGCTTGTATCGATCTTTTTTACCAGTCCGTTCGCGATGGTACTGTGCAAGACCTTTGCGACTAAAAAATCACCGTGAAAATAATCGTCAACGTACTTTGCCCTGCCGGTTACTTTATCGTACGCATCGACACGGGGCACCGCTTTTCCAACTATCATTTTTACCTCCCTATATAAACTGAAATGTTACTACATCGAACAAGCCGGAATCCGTCAATTTTAATTCGGGTATAACCGGCAGCGCAAGAAACGACAACCCAATCAGCGGTTCTACTTCGGGATATACGCCAATCGTATGCGCTTTCTCCGCCGCGTCGTGAATACAACCGGCGAGCTGCACCGGTTCCATCGCGCTCATCAAACCGGCAATCGGCAGCGCAAACGTACTGAGCGGCGCGCCATCTTGTACCACAGCGACGCCGCCTTTCATATCGATCACTGCTTCCACCGCGCGGTGCATATCGATCGCATTGGAACCCGCTACGATGATATTGTGCGAGTCATGCCCGATACTCGACGCGATGGCTCCGTTCGACAGTCCGTAACCGTACAACAACGCGCGACCGATATTGCCGGTGTTCTTGTGCCGCTCCAGCACTGCCAAATAGCAGAGCTTCCCTTCTTTGAGCATCGCCGCGCATTCCTGCCGCGGAAACACCAGATGCTTCGTAAAAAGCGTTCCCTGCTGCATTCCAATCACATGAAAATTATCGGAGCCTGACGGCATAAAATGATCGGCGCTAAAGGCGCTCCGAGATACCGGCACGGTATGCACACTGTCGGTAATCCGTTGAATGGAGAATGAAGACGGCTCCTCGGCTTCCTCCGATTCCGTTTCTTGCGCCATCGGAATGGAAGAGACCTCGATACCAGCCTTATACACCGAATTGATTACAAAGTCTGTTATGGTATCAAATACGACAATATCCGCATAGTAGCGCGGTGCAATCGCGCCCATACCAGTAAGACCGTAACACTGCGCCGCATGGAAGCTCGCCATACACAGCGCCTCTTCCGGCGATAGCCCGAGCGATACCGCTTTGCGCACATTATTATTGATGTGTCCGTTTGCTAAAATATCGCTCATTTTTTTATCGTCGGTACAGAACGCAAAGCGGCTCGTGTCGGTTTTATGCTCCAATATTCCGCGTACGATGGGTTCCAAATCCTGCGCGGAAGAGCCTTCGCGTATCAGGATGTACATCCCCTGCTGCAATTTTTCAAATGCTTCTTCGTAGGAAGCGCATTCGTGGTCAGTACGGATACCGGCGGCGCAGTAGGCCTGTAAATCGCGGCCGCGCACGCACGGCGCATGACCGTCGCACATCTTCTTCTTTTCCCGAGCCGCGGATATCTTTTTCAATACGGCTTCGTCCCCGCGGATGACTGCCGGATAGTTCATCATTTCGCCGAGGCCGAGTACGTTCGGCTCATCCAATAGCTTTTCTATATCATAGACGGTAATCGCGCCGCCGGTGTGCTCAAAATCGGTCGCGGGTACGCAAGACGGTATCATAAAATAGATGGAAACAAGCGGTTGGTTCGTACCGGCGAACACCGCCTTCCGCGCATCTTCCAGCATATAGAGAATACCGTCAACCCCTGCGACATTGGCAATTTCGTGCGGGTCGGCAATAACGGCGGTAGTACCACAGCGGAGCGCTTGGAGGGCAAAATTTCGCGGAGACGCCATCGTGGACTCAATATGCAGGTGCGCATCGATAAGACCCGGACAGACAAACTTACCGGTTAAGTCTTTTTCTACAATACCGTCATACTGTCCTACGCCGGCAATAGAGCCGTCCGCTATCGCAACATCCTGTTTAATAAATTCTTTGGTAAATACATTCAGCACAAAGGCGTTCTTTAACACCAGATCGGCTTTTACCCGCCCTGCCGCAATATCGATAAACCTTTTTTCATCCATCACACAGCCCCACAACTATCGCTTGTTATTATCTCTACCTTTTCCCGCTTATTCCAGACACAGCGACCTTGCACGAACTTTGCAACCATATTGTGCCGTTCCGTCAAATAGAGCGCCCGTTCCAGCCGCTGTGCAACGGAAAAATCGGTACGCGCGCTAAAATGTGCATCATCGATAACCACGGCATCAAACCAGAAGTTTTTTTCAAAGCTGCCGGTATCGCCGAAGAAGGAACCGCCGCCTTTCGTTCCAAGGTATAACGCCTCCGATACGGAAAGCGCACGCTCTCCTTCATAAAAATACCGCCGCATTTTTGAAGCCTGAAGCGCCGACATCATCGCTTTAAAAAGAGAGAGTTGAGAACCGGCAGCCACATCTGAGCCGAGCCCGATATGAACGCCTGCATCCAAAAGCCGCGCAATCGGAGCAATACCGCTCGTTAAATTGATATTCGATTCGGGACAATGCGCAATGTACGTGCCGCGCCGAATCAGTAATTCTATTTCTTCGTCAGTAGGGTGCACACAATGAGCGAGGATGGTTTTATCGGTTAAAAGACCAAAGCGGTCATACACTTCGGCATAGGTTTTGCATTCAGGATGCAGTTCCTTTACCCATGCGATTTCTTTTTTATTTTCTGAAAGATGGCTCTGTATGGGCAACTGCCTGTCTGCTGCCAGCTTGCCGAGATTCTCCATTAAAGCGGGCGTACACGAAGGTACAAAGCGGGGCGTTATAATAGGAGCAACGGTATCATCATTTTTAAATGTGTCAACAAAGGCTTGGGTCGCGGCAAAAGAAGATTCCGCCGTTTCGCATAAGTAGTCGGGCGCATTCCGATCCATATTCACCTTGCCGACGAGGCACGGCATCTTTTTCGCTTTTAGTAAATCTGCCAACACAAGATTACCGGCGTTATGAATGGTGCCAAAGATTACCGCGCGGCAGGATGGGCTCGCTTCAAGGTCATCAGTAAAGAGGCGATAGCTCCGCAAAGCGTAATCAGCATCGGCATATTTCGCTTCTTCGGGAAAGGTATAGGTATTCAGCCAATCGATGAGTTCAAGCTCCATCCCCATGCCGCGGAACGCATACTGCGGTGCATGAACGTGTAAGTCAACACAGGCGGGGACAATCAGCATACCGGAAAAATCAAAACAGGGGGTATGCTCCCATGATCCTTCCGGCAATGTATCGACAAAATCACGTATCCGTCCGTTTTCGCACAGCGCATACGCATGAGAATGCGCTACAAGACGGTTCTTTGTTACGGCTGATATAAAATCACCCTTAACGACAAACTGTGTCTGACTCATACTGCAATACCCTTATACCAGTATAGCACGGTTCACCGCAAAAACAAGCAAAAAAATGCCAAAAAACTAATTTTTTTTTAGGAAGTCTAACAATATATGAGAATTATAGGAAGTCTAACAATATATGAGAATTAGCGGAAAAATTGAGAGGGAAAAGATAAAAAAGCCAACTCTCGGACTTGCACCGAGTACCTGCACGTTACGGCTCGGTTATTTTTGCGTTTAACAAAGTCGATTAAATTTGTCCGTTGTTGACGGCATCCATTAAGAAATCATTTACCTTTGTTTGCCAACCTTTTCCCATTGCTCTAAAGTGGTCAATAAGATATTTGCTCAATCTGATTGATACTTGCTCTCTTTTTGGCTTGAAGTATTCAGGGTATCGAGGCTTAAAACCGGAAAAGTCCGTAATTTCAGGAATATCCGATAAATCAATGTTCTTACGGAGTTCCGCCACTCTTTCAGCAGTTAAAGTTTTTTCTTTGCTCATAATAAAAAGCCTCCTCCTTTTTTGTTGCCAGACGTGAAGAAATAAGCCTTGTCCTATCACGTTCCGTATACACAATCGTGATTATTACAAAACCGTTCAAACTCCCAATCCCTATTAGTCTTTCTTCCTCAAGTGTTGAATGTTCAATATCAATCTTTTCGATAAAGTATGGATCATTAAACACTTCAATAATTGCATCAAATGAAAGACCGTGTTTTTTGATGTTTATCTCATTCTTGTTACTGTCCCATTCAAATTTTCCGTGAACAACCATCAT
>CAUVHB010000175.1:0-4234 GCA_963551335.1 uncultured Treponema sp. | reverse complement strand
TTCAGGCAGTAGCTGCCGCAGATGATCCAAGATGACGGGATTTCTGCAGCCGCCTCCGCCGACTATCAGCTTTTGCGGAATCGGCAGTCCAAATGCTTTGATCGAGTACGCGATTGAATACGCAGTATAATAGGTCGCCGTTCTCACAATTGTTTCAGGCGGCAGTTGCAATGATGTTCCTTTATCGTACAACATTTGTATAAACGTTTCGGAATAATGCTCTCTACCGGTGGTCTTAGGCGGTTTTAATTGCACATAAGGATCTGCTTTGAGAAAATTGAACAAGGTTAAATCGACGACACCGGCAGCGGCACATTTACCGTCTTCATCATAATTTTGCGTACCGCCGGTAATAAGCCGCATTAAACCGTCTATCAGCATATTGCCCGGACCGGTATCAAAGGCGATAATACCACCAATATCATCATCCGCAGGTAAAAGTGTGATATTGCCGATACCGCCGATATTCTGCAAGCCGATTACCGTACCGTTTTCCCGATATAACAGATACTCGCTAAACGGAACAAGCGGCGCTCCAGCCCCGCCCGCCGCTACATCTCGAACACGGAAATCGGCAACGGTAACGCATCCGGTTCTTTCTGCGATAACCGCCGCTTCGCCGATTTGCAGCGTACTTTTAATATCCTTGTCGAAGTAGCGCCGCTCATTCGGCGCATGAAAAACCGTATGCCCATGCGAACCGATAAAATCAACCGTACTGATATCAACCTTCGCTTTTTCGCATACGGCAAAGCAAGCGTCCGCCAACAATTCTCCAAGATAAACATTCATAGCGCTCAATTCCTCGCTGCCTCCGAAAGAACCGGAAGCAAGCGCCAACAGTCGCTGCCGTACTTCTTGTGAGTAAGGCACAGTAAGAAAAGCCCGCTCCGTAATGCGCGTATCCATACCGCTGTCGGTAATAGTCAGCAACGCCGCATCGATACCGTCAACAGACGTTCCGCTCATAAGCCCAATCGCCGTTTTTTCTTTTTTCCCGTTTATAAAATCAAGCCGTTTCATAGTGTCCCTAAGGCAACCGTCCATAAATATTTTAAGCGGTTGTATTCCTTATTCCACTAGTATATCAGATATTCTTCTTGAATAAAAACCCTCACGGTTGCGCATCCAGTATCCGACGCATCATGGTATTCGCCTGTATAACCGCACCGCGCCAATCGCCTGATCCGGTATCCCATAATTCGGTAACAAAGCGGCGGACACCTAAACGCCATGCTGTTGCAATACCGGCAGTAAAATCGACATGCCCCGTTCCAAATGGTACCTCACGATAGTGACCGGGGATTGTTTCTTTAAGGTGCATCGCAATAAGATGCCCATACCCGCTTTCTAAATCTTCGTGTACCGTTGTTCCGTACAGCGCTGCAGCATTTGTTAAATTGCCCAAATCGGGATATACACCGAGATACGGGGAATCCGCAGCGCGGACATACGCCATAGCTTTCGCAACGGTATCCATAAACGGCGTTTCCATTGTCTCAAATCCCAGCATTACCCCTGCTTGCCCTGCAAAATGAACGGCATCGATCAACTGCTCTAAAAACAGTTTTCTCGTTCTTTCATCGCCTTGTTCGTAATACACATCATAGCCTGCAAGCTGAATAATCCGGATGCCGAGATCGGAAGCAAGCTCAACCGCTCTTTTAAAGATATCTATACCCCGCATACGGGTTTTTTCGTTCAAACTGCCCAGCGGATATTTTCGGTGTCCGCTCAAGCAAATACTTCGGAAAAACATTCCCGTATCAAACATCGTTTCGCACAGTTGCTTCCGATCGTCACGATTCCATTCAAGCCGTTTTAGCTTTTCATCGCTTTCATCAATACTCAATTCTATAAAATCAAATCCACATTCCGCTGCCGTCAACAGTTTTTCGCGGTACGAAAGCGCCGCAGGGAGCGCTTTTTCATATAACCCAAGCGAATAGTTTCGCACATTACACCTCTGTCTTTTTTTGCCCGTAATACGCATGAAGCCCATGCTTGCGTAAATAATGTTTATCTTGTAGCACATCCGGAGCCTCAGAAATCTGCGAGTTCAGCATTTCGCTGCGGGCAGCCATTTCGGCAATCCGTTCCAGTACCACCGCATGGTATACCGCTTGAGCAGGCGAAGTCCCCCATGTAAACGGCCCATGATTCTTACACAAAACACCGGGCATCGAAAGATAGCGCTCACACGCCAGCTCGGCATGAGTGCGCCCCTTCATCCGGGCAAAATACTCAGCAATCAAAACGCCCGTATTGTACTCATAATCCTCATCAATCTCTTGCTCTGTCAAATTGCGTAAGCATGGAATTGCCCCGTAAAAATAATCAGCGTGAGTAGTACCGTAGCATGGAATATTACGTCCAGACTGAGCCCAGCTCGTTGCCCATGTACTGTGTGTGTGAACAACCCCGCCTATCTTATCAAACGAATTATACAAAACCAGATGAGTTTTCATATCAGAAGAAGGATTATAGGCGCCTTCTACCGTATTACCTTGTAAATCAACAACCACCATCATATCGGGTGTCAGCTTTTCATACGCGACCCCCGACGGCTTAATCACAAAGAGACCTCGTTCACGATCAATGCCGCTGGCATTTCCCCATGTAAATGTAATCAATCCATATCGCTGCAAATCCATGTTTGCTTCATATACTGCTTTTTTCAATGTTTCAAGCATAGCTTCTTCCTTTTGTTTCCTCTTTGTGTTTCCTTATTTTGGGCGTTCCCCGCCCCGCCGGTGTTCCTGTACGGGCGGGGCGGCGTATTACAAGCTCCGCTTTCGCTCCGAACGGCGGAATGCCGAATATCATCGGGCATCTCTCCACCGCGATCTTAAGCGTACAGCGACACGCGCAGCCGCGGTGCAAAAACAACCGTTCGCTGCGCTCACAGCAGACCGCCGCCTGAACTTTTTCCGATGTCATCGAGATGCCCAACCGTCATTCCGCCGTTTTTTCCCGCATTTTCAAAAATGCGGGAAAACTTTTCATATGCCTAACGCATCCCTACCCCGCACATCGCATCCAATGCGATGCGTACTGCTAACACGGCAATCTCTTCGGCAGTCGCTATGCAATGAATGACAGTTGTACACTATTCTTTCAACGTATCGATATAGGCTGCCAGCGCTTGCACCGCCTGCTCTTCATCTTCCCCTGAAGCAGTAAGCGTAATCGTATCCCCGCATGAGATACCAATTTTCATCACCTTAATGATGCTTTTGCCATTTGCTTCTTTTTCACCCTTCCGAATAAAAATATCTGATTGAAACGCCTTTGCATGCTGTACGAATTCCGTCCCGGGTCGCGTGTGCAAGCCGGTAGGATTTTTGACGGTAATCGTTATTTCTTTCATACGTGTGGAATCTCCTTTGCGTTATTCTATAAGCCGTTCGGTTTCCTCTAAAATTTCCCGCAGCTCTGCTTCCGTTTTTATTGCCCGAAGTTTTTGCATACCCGATTCATTGTCAAACAGCGTAACCGCTTCCATAATCACCTGCTCATTTAAATCATGTGCGGTACGCGCGCAAATGCAGAGAATAACATCGACGGGATCATTATCTTCATGCCCGAATGTTACCGGTTTTTCAAGGGTAACGAGCGAGAAACCGGTATTACGTGCGCCTAACTCGGGTCGTGCATGCGGCATAGCAATACCGGGGGCGATAACATAATACGGACCGAGTTCATCGGTTGTACGGATAATTGCATCGTAGTATCTTGGCTCCGCAACGCCTGCTTTACAAAGGAGGTCGACGCCCAGTTTTACTGCATCTTCCCAGTCCCACGCTGGCTCCTGCAGCGCAAAGGTTCCGTTTTGCAAAATAAAATCTTTTAGTACCATTCAAGCGCTCCTATCCGGATACAGCGACAAGCCCTGCTTCGCCGATTTTCCGTTCGATCTCTTTTTCATCAAGAAGATTCTTCAACGCGATAACAGCGGTACCCTTCTCCTGTGCAGCTGCAAAAGTATCTGCAAGATTTTCAGGGCAGATAATAGCCTGATAGGTATGGGCAGACGTTTTTGCTTCAGCAATATTGGTGTGGTGAATATCAGCAGCAATATTCAATTTTTTTAACACCTTTGATACCTTCATTTTAATGATTTGGCTGGATCCCATACCGGATCCGCAGGCAACGACAATTTTCAACATATATGTACTTCCTCCCTTGTATGGGGACTGCTAAAAAAAATAAAAGCTGAACGCTTTTTCTGCAA
>CAUVHB010000174.1:0-4240 GCA_963551335.1 uncultured Treponema sp. | reverse complement strand
AATCCTGCGGGAATATATTGACCGGCTGGGATGGCGGCAGAACTTTAGCATTTACGACGAGGTAGACCGCAATCAACTGATTAAGGAGTCGGCGAAGGAACTGAAAATTGCAACGGAAACGCTCGATGTGTACGGAGTGGGGACGCTGTTTTCTCAGATAAAGACGGGGCAGAAAAACTTTACGGCGCAGACGGCGGTGTATCGTCCGCTGTACAACGAATATCAGGCGGGACTCAAGCTGTTCAATGCGGTGGATTTTGACGATTTGATTATGCTGCCGATTAAACTTTTTACCGAGCATCCTGATGTGCTTGCGGTATACAAGAACCGCTGGCGGTATGTGATGGTGGATGAGTTTCAGGACACGAGTATTCAGCAGTATCAGATGATGCATTTGATTGCGGATGATAATGTCTGCGTGGTAGGCGATGATGATCAGTCTATTTATTCATGGCGGGGGGCGAATTATGAAAATATCCGCCTGTTTGAAAAGGATTTCCCGCATCTGGTGGAGATTAAACTTGAGCAAAATTACCGTTCCACCGGTACGATTTTGGCGGCTGCGAACGGGGTGATTTCGCACAATACCAACCGGAAGGAAAAAGCGCTGTGGTCGGGGAACGGCTCCGGCAAGCCGATTGAAATTTTTATCCCGGAGAATGAGGCGGCAGAGGCTGATTTTATTGCGGACACCATCCTTACGGAGAAGATGCGCGAGAACCGGAGCTATGCGGATTTTGGCGTTTTGATCCGCACCAACGGCTTAGGGCGCGCGATTGAAGAAGCCTTCCTCGATGCCAATATCCCGTACCGGATGTCCGGCGGCACGAGCTTTTTTCAGCGCAAAGAAATTAAAGACATTATCAGCTATCTGCGGGTGATTGCGAATCCCGACGATGATATTAACCTCTTGCGGATTATCAACACACCGCGGCGCGGTATCGGAAAAAAAACACTGGAAGCCCTCTCTGCAATCGCAACGGAAAAGGAGTGCTCTATCCGCATGGCGATTCTCGCACTGCTTGAGCGTCCGCCGGATGACTTCCGCGAAAAAAGCCTTGCCGATTTGGAGGAGTTTGTCGAGCTGATCAACTCCGAGCGGAAACAGCTGCTGTCCGGAAAGGGCTTGGCAGGCAAGGTACGAAAGCTCGTGGAGCGCATTCAGTATTTTGACTATCTGACGCAGGAATTTCAGAAAAACGAAAAAGCAGCGCGCTTTAAGTTTTTGAATATCGAAAGCCTTTTGCAGTCTATCGACACGTGGGAGACAAACCCCGACAACTTTGACCCTTCGCTGTATACCTACCTCAATCGCATCACGCTGTTGAGCCGCGATGACCAAAATGAGGAAGATACCGGTGAGGTTAATATCATGACCATCCACGCCGCGAAGGGATTAGAGTTCCCAGTGGTGTTTATTGCAGGCGCCGAGGAAGGCATTATCCCCCATGCCCGTAGTATGGAAGAAAATGCAGGGGATGTGGAAGAGGAGCGCCGCCTTTTCTATGTCGCTATTACCCGCGCTCGCGACAAGCTCATTATTACAAGCTGCCGGACTCGGCGCAGGCAGGCAGGCTTGTTGGAGTGCAGTCCCTCGCCGTTCTTGGAAGAAATTCCTGCGGAGCTGGTGCAGTACCATGAGCCGGAAATGGAACCAGAGGAAGAAGACATCGCCAAGATGTTTGCGCAGATGAAAAAGAAGTTTTCGATGTAAGATGTTTATACTTGTAAAAAGCTGTGAACTGATATATAGTGAACGCCATGTTAGTGGATGATAGAATTATCGCTGAAATAATCGTAAGAATTGGGCGGCATTACAATGAAAATATCGCAACGCGTTTCTTACGCCCTTTGTTTGCACAAATTCTTTCTAATATTGATTTGTCGCGGCACATCGTTGATTTGACCGAACATTCCGAGGATTTTGTTTTACAGGGGTTCCATCTTGATGACCTTTATTATGACATTATCGCTCTTGCTCGTTTTGTTTATTTAGTCCGGCGTGATGTTCTTCCCAATATTAATTCGATTGCCGAAGCAAACACCAAAATGGCAACTGCAGATAAAGTGTACCGTAATATGGCATTCAGTAATCTGGCGCCTAACCTTAACCTGTTGTCTTCCATGGTGCTTGAACTGTATCGCGCAACGCTCCAATACGATACAAAAATGGCAGGGAAAGGCAAAACCGTTGCAAGCCGTATTGCAGACTTAGCCGACATGGAACGCCTGTTGGCGAATGTTGATGCAGATGCTTAAAGGAAATTATATGACTGCTGAAGAAAAATTGATACAATGTTTTAAAAATACCAAAGACCACATTCCGTACACCCCTAAAATCGCATTGGTGCTTGGTTCCGGACTGGGTGATCTGGCGAACGAATTGGATGTTGACGCGACTATTCCGTATGCTTCCATCCGCAACTTTCCGCTGTCCACGGCGCCGGGGCACCGCGGCGCATTCGTATTTGCGAAAATAGAAGGGATTCCTGCCGTTATTATGCAGGGGAGAATCCACTATTACGAAGGATATCCGATGACCGATGTGGTGCTTCCTATCAGAATGATGAAAATGATGGGGGCGGAAATCCTCTTTTTAACCAACGCGGCAGGTGGGGCGAACAAAAACTTCAGCGCAGGAAATTTTATGCTGATTACCGATCATATCACCTGTCTTGTGCCTTCGCCGCTCATTGGGAAAAACTTTGAAACCCTTGGTGTGCGCTTTCCTGATATGACGCAAGTGTATGATAAAGATCTTAGGATGCATATCAAGGCAGTGGCGGAATCCTTGCATATTCCGCTTCAAGAGGGCGTATATTGTCAATTTACCGGTCCCGCTTATGAAACGCCGCAGGAGGTGCGTATGGCAGGGCTACTCGGCGCCGATGCTGTCGGTATGAGTACTGCTGTAGAAGCGGTCGCTGCCCGCCATGCCGGTATGCGTGTTTGCGGTATCTCGTTTATTTCGAACCTCGCGGCAGATATGAGCAGCTCATTATTGAGCGAACAAGAAGTGCTGGATGCAGGGAAGAAAGCGGCTCCGCTGTTTAAACAACTGGTGTTAAACAGCATCGGTCGTATGGGAAAAGCATAAAACGGAATTTATTCTTTCGGAAAACGATGCCGGCAGGCGGCTTGACCGTGTAATCAGAAAATTTCTGGCGGATGCTCCGCTTTCGGCGCTGTATGCAGCAATCCGGAAAGGCTTAATTCGCGTCAATGGAAAACGAGCAGCGCTTAATTACTGGACGGCAGTGGGCGATATCTTATCGATTTCTGAAATACTTCTCTCTGCTGAAAAACAGCCGGTACGGAACAAATCTGCGTCCGGTGAACAAAACCAAAGCCATACCTCCGGTAAACGGCGCCATACTTCCGGCAGGCAAGCTCGCATTCCCACCGATATCCCGATTTTGTTACAAACAACCGATTTGCTTATCATCAATAAGCCTGCGGGCATTCCCGTACATGGTGAGCACAGCATCGACACGCTTTTTTCCGGCGATGCACATCTTTGCGACAATACCACACAGTGCGGCGCTATGGTACGGTTATCCACCAATATGCCGCCTGCCGTTCGCTTTGGTGATAAGCCTCTGCAAAGTCTTTCTTTTAAACCCGGTCCGCTGCACCGGCTGGATAAAGACACAACCGGCGTACTCTGTTTTTCACGGACGCTTGCAGGGGCTCAATGGTTTTCTCAATGTCTGCGGGAAAAAACAGTAGGTAAATATTATTTAGGTGTTGTCCGCGGTGTCATGCTGTCGCAGCTTATTACCGCCGAAGACGAAAGCGGTAAAACTATCACACAATGTTATTTGTTGCGTTACAATAAAGAGATTGAGGCGTCGTTGATGTTGTTTAAGCTTATCACCGGTAAAAAACATCAGATACGGAAGCATACTGCAAGCGTAGGTCATCCGTTGGCTGGGGATCGGAAATACCAGGGTGGAAATCCGCTGCCTGCTTGTAAACGCTACTTGCTCCATGCGTGGCGGTTGTATTTTCCCGCTTCAAGACCGGCTGATATGCCCGCCTTTATTGAAGCTCCGTTTTTTTCCGAGATGGAAATCTGTCTCAATCGGTATTTTTCCGATTGGGAGAAAAGAGCTTCCGCTCTTCTTACAAATCAAAACCTCTAAAAGCTTCTGTTTTTAGAGGTTTTGAAAGATGTCCTGTTTCTTACAGTTTATGCATTTTCTTTGGCTGCGTCATATTCTCCGGCTTCAAGATTTCA
>CAUVHB010000173.1:0-4241 GCA_963551335.1 uncultured Treponema sp. | reverse complement strand
TTCCGGGATTTGCCGTCGTTTTTAACGGAATTTGCATTTTATAGTTGCTACCGTTTTGTACAAAGCATGGCACGCCATGTAGCTGATAGTTGGTAATTTCGGTGTTTCCTGCTAAAGTGGTAACCGTAGAGCCTGTTACATAGTTGCCGCCTATCTCGATTTGTTCTATACCGGCATTATGCGCCAAATCCGCACACAGATACAGATTATCTCCCTTTATCCACATATTCGAAACATAGGTTTGGTTCTCAGGGTCAACCGAAGAAGGAATAGCCGTGGCAATTTTAGCTTGGGTTGCGACTTTCATACCGGTAATAGTCGGGGCGGCTTTATCAACAGTGATTTTAACCGGCTTTGTCCATTGACCTGCAACCCCCTTAGTGTTTTTGCCGCGCAGTCTAAACCAAATATCTCGTTGCGTACCGCTGGAAGGTTCAAATTTTTTATCGCCGTTTATTTCCAAAGACCAATATGAGCCGCCACTCTTATATTCCGGATTAGTTCCTGTGCTGGATAACTGTTTTCCGTCAGGATTGGGGCACCAGTTGACTGGGCCGAACATAGCGTTCTGTGTAAAATCAGGGTTGCCGGAACCATCTTTTTTGTCGGTAATCTGAATCCATACGGACGCAACTCGTCCCGCAGAAGGATCCGGTACACTGACTAATCCTGAAATACGGATCGTACCGCCTAACACTTGATTAGCGTCAGGCGTTGATACGGTTACTATCGGAATATCACCATTCGGGTCTATTCTGAGTACTTTGGTGATAATCGCGGTATTACCTTTTTGAGCTGCTCCTCCCTGCGTATCTTTCTCGGCTGCTTTATCTTCTACTAAAAAGAAGACCGGAATATCATACAGTTCGTCCGAGCCAACCTTTTTACCGAGCGTTGGGGCTTTTGTTTTATCGGTAATATTATTGCTACCGGTAAAGTCGATACTCCAGTTGTCTCCAGATAATGCAATATTTTTCCATCCGGTAGCGCTTTCGGCTGGTTGTACATTGATGTTATTATTGTCTTGTTTACCGACGATATATTTTATGCTTTTTACGCCGCTCAGGTTATCTACAACCGATCCACGCATAGTAAAATCACCGCTCTGATTTTTAGATAAATCGGGGCTAAATATTTCTCTTATTTCGGGCGCTTTTGTATCAAAAATAAAGTCTATGTCATCGGTATCAGTTAAACCGGGACCTGCCTTGGATAAGAACTTAATAGTGTGAGACCCATCGGAGAAGCTGGTGGGAAGATTTTTTTGCTTGGATGTTCCGGCGGGGTCCTTCCACTTTACAACATACCCCCCTGTGGCTATTTTTGTTATTTCAACTTCTACTTCGTACCGAGGATCATTCGCTGCTGTGGTAGCTTTTTTCAGTTCTATATCGCTATCGCTAACTGTCGTGCCGATATTGCAATAGACATGACCGTTTGTTGTATCGATTCCAGTAACATCAGCTGCAATAATGAATTTTGCATCTGCTTTTTTATAACCGTCCAGACGAATCGGTCGTGTACGCGGACCGCTTCCAGCGGAATAAAACTTTATGGCATACATACCGCTTGCAGTATCAGAATTATCATACGCTTTAAATTCGTTAGATTCTTCGTTGCTGGTATCGCGTCCTTGTACATCTACGGCATATATCCCCTCACCTTGGGCCGAAGGGAATGTACATTGTATTCGTAACTTATCGCCTTCCGTTTTAATCAGATCAGGGTGGCTGCTTAAATAAGCATCAGTAAAAGTGTCAAAATCAACCAGCGTTATCGGATGATCAGTATCAAAAGCATTGTTGGTCGGCTCCCACTTATATAGCACAATTTTTATTTTACTCGCCTTATATGCAGCAGCATTGGAACCGCCTACCAGTGGAATGGTATCTTTGTTCGGGATAAGCTCTACTACAAACGATGCATCGCCTCCGGCTTTAAACATAATGGCAGATGCCTGACCGAGAATAGTTGATGCCTCAGCGGGTGTTTTTCCTTTTATTTCATCCGTGGTCGTAGACAAATGTTTTGAACCAATAACCTTAAATCCGGGAGATTTACTCGGATCCAGTTTAAAGCTACTGCGCATATCGCTCATTTTTATCATAGCAGACTTTAGCTTAGTCAAAGCCACCGTATCGTTGCGCAATGCTTTTATTTTTTTATCGTGCTCATTGGTATCGGAACCTTTTTTACCCGCAAAATAATCGCTGATAACCTCAGGCGTATAGCCTTTCGCTATTACATCCATATATATCTCATTCCGCATATAATACCAGTCGGCTTTATTGCCTTCGCCGGAGACGCCAGTGCCTTTACATTCACGGGCATTATCGTACAAATATAGCTGACCTCTGAGCGGCTTTGATGGAGCTTGAGCTTGTAAATCATATAAAGGGTTGGTAGGAGCTGTGCTGTACACGGCAACCCGTGCATCGACATTGTTACCAACATACATGGATTCAATCGGATTGACAGTCGTACCGGGAACAGTTACCTCTAGCATTTCGACCGCATTTTTTTCGCCAGCCTGTCCGACAACAGAGAATACGGCGCCATAACCATCGGCTGGATCCGATGAAGAAGGAGTCGTATTTTCCTCTATATACTTAGATGGTCGCGACACAATGAACACCGGCGGCGTGTTGTCTATTTTATAGTTCTTTGTAAAGGTTGTCTTATTGTTAGCAACGTCGGTAACGGTAACAATCGCCGTGTATTCACCGTCGGGAATGGGATATACTTTTACCAGCTCATGACCTGGTTCGTTTCCTTTCGATTCGTTATCTATCTCTACTTTCCACGAAGCAGAAACATCTCGTTCAGAAAATCCTGTAGCGATATACTCTTTGCTTTCTTCTCTCGTGTCGATATTTTTAAAAACAACTGTAATCGATTTAATACCGTCATCATCGTTCGCTGTTCCCTTTAAGACAAACGAACTTCGTATCGGTGTCTCACCCACATCGGGGTAGATAATTTCGCCAACCGGCGGAAGAATCCCAATCTGACCGCCTAACCCTACGGTACAGGTAAAACCTGCAATGGCAGCAAGCACAATCAGTACAAAGGATACTGCGCGATTCATCTTTTTCATAAGCTTTTCTCCGCTTTTAGTATGCACCCTTATCGCCTTTATCTTAGGCGATACCAATGCTTTCTCATGTTTTCTGCTTCGCTCATCAGCGGCAGACTTACCGTTTTACGCTCCTACCAAGGCAGAAGCCGCTCAATCGGCATAACTTTCTACCATTCCGACTCCTTTATCGGCAGGAATACCTAAAAACATTAATGTTGCCATTAAAGTTACTTATATGATACTTTTTAAAACTTACTTTTACAGATGACTTTTAGAAGATGACAGATTACCGCATATATTACTAAATGTTGCTCGTTGTATACCGATAATTCAATCTTTTGTCAAGATGCTGATTGCCGTGGGTTGGAGAAGAGAGATGGTATCCCCCTTGCAATTTATATTTATAGGTTAGATTTTTACCTGATGCACTGCTTTTTTTTCGGTTAGATTTAACGTGATGCAATGCGGAACCTTGTGCTCTGCTGATATTTAGAATAAACTACCGCCATGGCAGGAAATACATTCGGAACGATTTTTACAGTTACCACATTCGGCGAAAGCCACGGAGCCGCAATCGGCGTTGTCGTTGACGGCTGTCCCGCCGGCATTCCGCTGGAACTTGAAGATTTTACCGCTGCGTTTAATACGGCTCGGCCTTCGGGTACTTTTGAAACCGTGCGGCGGGAACCGAATGCACCCGAAATCCTTTCCGGCGTATTTGAAGGCAAAACCCTCGGAACGCCGATTGCGGTGCTTCTGCGCAATACCGATGCGCGTCCGCATGACTACGAAGCGCTAAAAGACATATACCGTCCCGGTCATGCGGATTTTGCCTACGAGGCAAAATACCGCCGCCGCGACTGGCGCGGCGGCGGACGCGCATCAGGGCGCGAAGCCGCGGCGCGGATTGCCGCAGGTGTTATCGCAAAAAAAGCGCTAGCGCACTATCCGATACCGCATCCCGCACAGTATACGGTATGCAGGGCTGACGGTAAACTGCTGGACGGCACATCCGCTACCGGAGCAAACCGCCCGCGACCTCGCGCCGGTCTCCCGATCACCATAGAAACCTCAGCGATAGAAATTGCAGGTATCCCCTGTAACCCAATCTCTGCAACAGATGAACTCCCATTGGAAATAAACAGTAAACTTACTGCGATTA
>CAUVHB010000172.1:0-4245 GCA_963551335.1 uncultured Treponema sp. | reverse complement strand
TTGCAGATAAATCTTTATGCCGTTTGCAGGATTCGCATACACACGTCCAGTTACCGTTTTTCGTACAAGAAAGGATGCGCGCCGTTTCCAATGCAGCGGTGAGTTTACCGCTTGCCTCCGGTCCCGCAAAGAGCAATGCCGGCGGTACTTTGCTCTGCTCCAACTCATCGCTCAGCAACTCAATCACCGGCTGTCCGAGGACATTTTCAAACATATACCCTCTCTCAGGGCAATCGTATCAGACCATTTTTTTTAATCTCCCCGTAAAATTAGGAGACCGTTCAAGCAGAATTGAAGCTCTTTGCGGTTTACGCGCTTACCTAACCTTCTAATTTTTCGCTTTATATTTATTCGTCTGATACGTTTGCCTTTCTCAAAAAATGATGTGCGAAATTTTAGACAAAATTTCGCATAAGCGGCAAGAAACCGTTCAAATATTTTCAGTACGGTTCCATAGTACTTTGTACCTTAAATACCGTTTCTGATTATTTGTAAGACATTATCGCTGTCTACAGGAAGCGGTAGCAGTATTCGTACAACAACACTACGGGCAATCAGCGCATCGATATTAAAAAATGGCTGCAACTGTAAAAGCGCTACTATAATAATAAGGACGATATATGCCTCAAATAAACCTAAAAAAAAGCCGAGCGCATGGTCGAGGCTTTTTAAAATTTCATTATTGAAAACGGCGGAAATCAGCATTTGTAACAGTTTAACGGCAATAAAAACAACGATGAATATCATAAAAAAAGCGATAAGCTTCATGAGCGTTGGAGAAAGTCCGTTCACTTTTGTGTGCAAAGAAAGCGGATGATAAAACCAAAACGCTGCGGCAACAGCAAGCAAAAAAGCTGCCATTGAAAAAAACTCATCAACAAAGCCGCGAACGGTAACTTTAATGATGACAATAATGCTGATAATCAATAACACCATATCAAGTATACTTATGCTCATTCCGTTATCCATTGTTGTAAAAGATGTGCGATTTTAACTGCGGGTTTTTCATCGGCAAGAGCTGCGGATGCTTGAGCCATGGCTTTTAGCTCTTCAGGATTTTCTAAAAGCCGCGTCAATACACCGCAAAGCGCGTCCGGTGTCGTATCTTTACCAGAAAGGGTGATTGCCGCCCCTTGTTCGGTAAAAAACTGCGCATTTTCGATTTGATCGCCGCGGCTGCTGCCCTTTTCGAGTGGTAATAACAGCATTGGTTTCCCTGCTGCAGCAGCTTCCCAGATAGTATTCGCCCCGGCGCGCGACATCACAAGATCGGCTGCAGCGAGGACATCCGGCATTTGCTCCACGATAAAAGGGAACGGTTTATAGTAAGCGCTCAAATCAGGACGTTCGTCTTTTAGCCGTTTTTTAATCCGTTCTCCTTGCGCACGGTGCTGAGCGCCTGTTTGATGCACAACAAAAAAAGATTCTGCAAGAAATAGAATTGTTTGCTCTACGAGTATATTGATCTGGAGTGCGCCAAGGCTCCCCCCTTGTATGAATAGAATTGGTTTATCGCCGATATATTGAATGAATGTCTTGCCTGCATCCGCATTGGCTTCATAAAAACGCATCCTAACAGGATTTCCCGTAACGGTAATGTTACGCTGCGCCGCCTTTGAAAAAAAATCAATTGTTTTTGCGTATGAAACAAAAATGTGAGCGGCAAATCGGGTATTGATTTTTGTGGCAAGTCCGGGAGAAAAATCACATTCATGCGTGATGACTGGAATCTTGAGGCACCGCGCCGCAGCGCATGGCGGCACCGAGACAAAACCGCCCTTAGAAAACACAAAGCTGGGCTTTAGCCGTATAAGGATAATCAACGATGCAAAAAAACCTCCGATAATTTTAAACGCATCGATGAGGTTTTCAAAACTGAAATATCGGCGCAGCTTTCCTGCCGGTATTCCGTAAAAAGGGATATTCGCACTGCCTACATAGGATCGATCAGTACCGTTGTTAGAACCGATCCAGACAATCGGTATGCCAGTTTCTTTTTTAAACACTTCAGCAACGGCAATACCGGGAAAGATATGCCCTCCGGTACCGCCACCGGTAAATACAACACAACTCATAACTGGCTCAGTATACCAGAAAAAAGACCGGCATACAATGCGCTTGATATTCCCAAAGCGATTTTAATATACTACAATATCCCTGTTCGATAACTTCGTTGTCGAGCAGGTCGATGAGTTCTCAATCGGACAAATAGCACAATTGAGAACATCGCATTTCAAGGTAATCTGTTCAGAAATGGGAGTTTCCGAACAGGTTTAATAGATAAGTTGATTATGGCACAGATTATAGACGGTAAAAAATTAGCCGAAGAATTAGCCCAAGCGGTAACGCAAGAAAATACCGCATATTGTAAAGACCATCCGCGCCCCTGCCTTGCGATTGTTTCATCGGGTAGCGATCCCGCCTCACAAGTGTACATCAATACAAAGGTGCGGGCGCTGGAAAAAGCAGGGATGCAGAGCAGGATTATTCCGTACTCCGCAACAATCAGCGAGCAGGAATTGGCAGCTTGTGTGCAAACTCTGAATACTGATGGTACGGTTGACGGTATTCTGATTCAGCTCCCCCTGCCCTATCCGCTGGATAGCAGGCGGATACTGGCGCCGCTCGATCCGGAGAAAGACATCGACGGCTTTACACCCGAAAATTTGGGGCGACTGCTAACCGGCAACCATGGATTTATCCCCTGCACGCCGCAGGGAATTATGTACGCGCTGCAAAAATACGCTATACCGATCAGCGGCGCCCATGCGGTTATTGTCGGTCGGTCTACCATTGTTGGGAAGCCCCTCGCTGCCCTACTCACTGCGGCAGACGCAACGGTTACGATCTGCCACAGTAAAACGAAAGACCTTGCGACAATAACGCGGCAGGCTGATATTTTGATTGCGGCAGCGGGGCATTCGGCGCTCATCACTGGAGGCATGATAAAAAAAGGCGCCGCAGTTATCGACGTAGGGATTAACCGCGTTCCCGATCCGCTCGCGCCCAAAGGCAGCAGGCTGACTGGCGATGTTGACTTTGAAAGCGTCGCTAGGCAAGCCGGCTGGATTACCCCGGTACCCGGCGGCGTCGGCCCTTTAACTGTGGCGATGGTACTGCGTAATACGCTCCGTGCCGCACAGCTCCGTCACGGCTGCCTACCGAAAATAGCAACCGGCGCAGAGACTCACAAAGGCGATGCCGGATGTTAGTACTTTGCCGGGACGCGGAACACGTCGCTCAATGCGTAAACTCCGCAGCGCCGGTTGCCGCAGCAGAAATGATCGTAAAAAAATCGGTATTTCGCGCCGAGGTGTTTTACACGAACAATGCGCAGGCGGCAAAAGAAACTCTAAAGCGACAAAAAGAGCAATACCGCGATGCTCGACACGTAGTACACGCCTTTGTTGTCGGCGAAACGGGTGCGATGCTCGGCTGTAGCGACGACGGAGAACCGGCGGGTACGGCAGGGCAGCCGGTGCTTGCCGTTTTAAAAGGAAGCAGTATTACCAATATACTGGTAACCGTTACCCGCTGGTTCGGAGGCACTCTATTGGGAACAGGCGGCTTGGTAAAAGCGTATTCTACCGTGACAAAAGAGGCGCTCGCCAAAGTACACACGGTGCCGCTTATTCAAAAAGCAAAGTTCACCTGCGAATGCCGCTATGAGGATTATAATCCGCTGCTCCGCGCCATCGCACACCTGCCGATTAACTTTGCACAAAATGGATTTGCACAAACGGTTATACTGAACGGTGCAATTCCGCTGGACTATTGCAACGAGTTTGCGCAGCTTGTTACGGAAATCACCAAAGGAGCCTCTTCCGTGAAATTTTCAGAAATAGCGGAAACCTGTAAAAACTCGGATTATATACCAATGAAAAACACTAAACGATAGTGTTTTTTAGGAGTGATCTTTGCTTACGGATTCCGTACATTTAATTTGCGAAAGGAGAAACCTATGTTTAACAGCATTAGCGGAATACTGACCGGTAAAACGGCAGAGTCCATCTATATAGAAACGCACGGCATTGAATGGGAAATTTTTGTATCTACGCTGAGTGCAGAGCGATTCGGAACTGCGGGGAATACGGTAAAGGCGTATACATGGCTCTATCATCGGGAAGATCAGATGAGGCTGTTCGGTTTTTTAACACCGGCGGAGCGGAGCCTTTTTTTGGACTTAACAAAAGTTGACGGAAGTGGTCCGAAACAAGCGCTCAAAATTCTTTCCGGTCTGGACGG
>CAUVHB010000171.1:0-4276 GCA_963551335.1 uncultured Treponema sp. | reverse complement strand
TCTAAAAAGTAAGCGATATATTCCGCTTCTGGTTGGAATACTCGGGGGCTTGCTCTATTTTATAGTAGATTACGGTGGATTTTATTGGTTGCTTGAAACACGAAAAGTGGTTGGTGCAAATCCTTTTTGGTTTTTGCTGTGGCTCAGTATGAGTTATGGGTTTACCAATATGGCGTGGATGTGGCTGTGGTTTGCCGAACCAAAAAATCGTTTAGAGTTTTCGCTTTTGATTATCGTGTGGTGGTTTTCTGCGGCGGTTATCAGTAACGGGGCTGGGGCGTCATTACCGGTAATTACAATTCAGCGCGGAACTGGCGGGTATCATTGGATTATGGCGGTGTTTTTATTTGTCGGTTATGCGTGGTTGCTCTTGAAAAATTTATCTGCGACGCGCGACGATAAGCGAGTACCTCTTTGGAGCATTATATCAATCGGGCTTTTGGTGCAGTTTGCATGGGAATTTATTTTATTTATAACGGGTATCCGTAATGCGGGGCTTCGTACTTTGGTTGTTAATTCACTGATGGAAACCAATTTGGGGGCGCCATATATGTATTTGATTTACACAACAGTCTCAAAACGAATGCGGCAATCAACAACCCCGACGCAGAGCGTTGCCGAGGACGGCGGGTATTAAACTCTCCGCGCGAATAAAATAAAAAGGCGACCAAAAAACTCATATTTTCTGGTCGTCCCTCGATCGCGGATATGATAAACCATTTCCTTGTAGAACAAGCCGATAGGCTTGATTCGCAATCCGCTTGAGCGGATATAATAAACCATTTCCTTGCAGAACAAGCCGATAGGCTTGATTCGCAATCCGCTTGAGCGGATATAATAAACCATTTCCTTGTAGAACAAGCCGATAGGCTTGATAGTTTTTAGAGGTTCCCTAAATATTATTGCGATCGGTCGGGAGAGGCGATAGTTAGAGGTTTTCTATAAACTTCTTCATACATTCCAATGTTTCGGAACTGATGTGGTGTTCCAACCCTTCGGAGTCGAGGAGCGCCGTGTTTTCACTTACGCCGAGTTTCAGTAAAAATTGAAGTACAATCTCATGCCGAGCTGCACATTCGCGCGCTAAGGTACGGCCTTTTTCGGTAAGGTATATCGGCTTATGAGTACCGTTTTCAATAAAATGATTAGCTTGCAACCGTTGCAGCACCTGGATGACAGACACATGGCTCACACCAAAGTATCGCGCAAGATCCATAACGCGGCATTTCCCGTTTTCTTTAGAGATTTTGGCGATGGCTTCCGTGTAATCTTCCAATATTTCTATTGCATGATCCGCTCGTGTCCGTAAAAAGGCCGCTGATGCTTCCGTTTTTTCTTCTATCATTGTTCAATCCGAGTTTTTAAAAGATGCCTTATAATATATGCTTCGGCGTCCGTCTTTCAAGAGTGAATACCTATAGGGAAAAGGCTGTGTCTGTCTTGCATCGGACGGGGTTATGAGATACACTTGAATATATGAATTACATTGATTTACGCAGCGATACCGTTACGTGGCCTACCGAAACAATGAGGGAAGCTATGGCTAAAGCTCCTGTCGGCGATGATGTGTACGAAGATGACCCTACCGTTAAGGAACTGGAACAATATGCCGCAAGTATTACAGCAAAAGAGGCATCACTTTTCGTGCCGTCCGGCGTATTCGGAAATCAGTTGGCGCTTTTTACGCATTGCCCGCGCGGCAGCGAAGTCATTTTAGATGACCAATGCCATATCGTACAGCATGAAAGCGGAGCCGCAAGTATTATTGCAGGGGTACAACTGCGGACTATCGATGCGCACGGTTCTATTCTTTTACCAGAATCAATCGAATCACGGGTACGCACCGGCGAGGATATCCATGAACCTAAGACCAGCCTTATCTGTTTGGAAAATGCGCACTCAAATGGAAAAGTATTTTCGGTAGAGCAGATGGAGCAGGTGCGGCGATGCGCAAACCGTTATCATATTCCAATTCATCTTGATGGCGCGCGTTTGTTTAATGCCTCAGTTTCTTTAGGTATTGAAGCTAAGGAACTGACACAGCATGTTGATTCGGTCATGTTTTGCCTTTCCAAAGGCTTATGTGCGCCGGTCGGCTCTATTTTAGCAGGAAGCCGCAAATTTATCGACCAAGCGCGCCGGAACCGTAAGCTCATGGGGGGCGGTTTGCGTCAGGCAGGTATTCTTGCCGCTGCGGGGTTAATAGCTTTAAAAGAGATGCGCTACCGTCTCGATACCGACCATCACAATGCAGGAATGTTGGAAAAGCTCTTAAACGACATCGATAAAATAGAGATTGCATACGACCGAAGGGACATTAACTTTGTGTTTTTCAAAAATAAAGTAGATGCACAATTGGATACGGAAGCCTTTGTCGAATATATGCGCGGAAAAAATATTTTGATTAATCCTTGCGACCGCGACGGCTATTTCCGATTGGCAACACACTATTGGATAACAAAAGAGCATATTCAATATATTGCCGACACTATCAAAGAGTTTTACGCCTAAATGCAATTGAACAATAATAATCAAAATATGCTTACACAGGATATCCGCACCAAGATTGTACGCACAGCCTCTTTCATCGCACTCGGCGGTAATTTGTTGCTTTGCGTACTAAAGCTCACTGTCGGTCTTATAAGCGGAAGTTTATCGGTGCTGGGAGACGGTATCGATACTGCAACCGATGTCGGTATTGCTGTGATGGCGGTACTTGTCAGCTTTATCATCAATAAGCCGTCGGATTCTCGCTATCCGTGGGGACATCAGCGTGCCGAGACCATCGCTTCTATGGTGCTGGCATTTATCATTATGTTTGCCGGTATCCAGCTTTTTATTGCCTCAATCAACAAACTGATACAGGTTCATCAGGGAGCAATACTTCCGATGCCGCAGCGCATCGCGATAATTGTAACGGCAATATCTATTGCCGGTAAACTTTTGCTCGCACTTAATCAATATCTCCTCGGTAAACAAGCCCAGAGTTTGATGATACTTGCCAATGCACGCAATATGGTAAACGACATTGTCATTTCTGTATCGGTTCTTATCGGCTTTATCATTTCTATACTATTTAATGCACCATATTTTGACCCGCTTGTGGCATTACTTGTTTCCTGTTGGATTATCAAATCGGCCATTACACTCTTTATTGAACTCAATGTTGAATTGATGGATGGTAATACCAATAAGCAGCTTTACGAACAGCTTTTCAGCGCTGTGGCGGCTATTCCCGGAGTAAAAAATCCGCACCGTGCACGTATACGCAAGATGGCGAATTTATGGGATATCGATTTAGATATCGAAGTGGACGGTTCCATGCCGGTAAGCGAAGCGCATATTATTGCCGAAAAAACTTCGCTCGTCATTAAGAATACGCTTGGCAATGTCTATGATATCGTTATCCACATTGAACCGTATAATTCCGATAGGGAAGGAGAGTGTTATGGATTATCGGCGAAAGATGTCGGAGGTATAGAATAGTGCGGAAAAAATGGTGCGGAGCATTTTTTTTATTGATACTGTTACCGCTCTGTTCGGACTCCTTACGGGATCAAAATAAGGCATATTTTGACTCTATTCAATGGGAAACACTGAATGATGATTTAGCTATCCCTCCTGTTTCAGAACCGTATACTATTGAAGGTAGCCAACCTGTTCCGTATGCGGATACCATCAATGACGGCGATATTTTACCCTCATTGCCGCAGCTCGGCGTATTGGACTATCAAAATATTCCGGAAGATTTATTAAACTTTTGCGATACTATTGCTGCAGCGGTTGTAGCAAAATCGTTCGACTCCGCATTATTCAGTACGCAAAAAGCTTTTTTACCGCATCTCGGACTTTTTATGTTTAACCATTTGCCCGATTGTTCTTACGCTTTTTACGGGCGTCCGTCATTTAAACAAGACGGCAGTGCAATACTATTGATGCGGCTTACTGTAAAACAAACAGCACCGGAAGTTTCTAACGAAAATCAAGATGTCGGTACCGGTACACAGCAAGATACGGCTGCACAGGCGAGAGAACCTGATAATATAGCCGATGTCCCGAACTTTTTTTTAGATGATGCACAGCCATTGTTTATTATGGTTGAATTTGGCGCAGTAAAAGAAGATACCAGATGGAAAATTTCTTATATTGATTTTAAGGGGGCAGAATATGCAGATTCCGCTCTCACGGATTGAATATGACTATATCGTTGAAGCATTTTTACAGGAATTGCCTGCGCTCCTTCTGCAATCGGGTGCGCTCTTTTATATGCTGCCGT
>CAUVHB010000170.1:0-4288 GCA_963551335.1 uncultured Treponema sp. | reverse complement strand
CGATTGCAAGTTTTAGTCGTCTTACAACGGCTACCGAAAAGGTGAATGCTGAAATCGATTCGATGGTTGATAATATCACTAATTTAATGCGTATTTTTTCTAAAACTGCAGAATCGCAGGAACAGACGCGGAAAATTATCAGTCGTTTAAATCGTTTGTCGACTCAGGATTCGGTGGTTCAGGAGGATGAAGATATTATTCCGGAAATTTAATGATATTTTCGGTGTTGCTTAAAAATAGGGGAGTCCTCAAATTTCTTTTTGGAGATTCCTCTTAAATATTTACGGATTAAGGGAAAATAATGGTTCAAAACAGTAAAATTACGTCTGAGGTATTTGGAAATTTACTCTATCTTTCGCGCCTTTCTCCGAATGACAGCGATATGGGGTCTATTGCCGGGCAGGTTGGTCAAATTGTCGAATATTTCGATATTCTCAAAAAGTATGATGTATCTGCCGAGACGGACGATGCAGCAATGATTTCAGAAGAAGCGCTCCGCAGCGACACTATTGTAGCCGGCATAGCGCAATCGGATTTAAAAAAGATGTCGAGCGAATATATGGACGGCTATTTCCGTGTTCCGAAAGTACTCGGCAGTGGGGTGTGATGATGAAGGATATTTGTACGGCGAGTTTAGCCGAATTAAAAACGTACTTGGAAGAAGGCTCTGTAACGTCTGTTGATATTGTTCGAGCATTAAAGGCGGCCTATCAGGCGGATGAAAAGCATACGGCGCCGCTGCATGGGTTTATTGAATTTTTTGACGATGCAGAAGCACAAGCGGAAAAAACCGATGCGCTGCGGAAGGAAGGAAAGACTGCGGGGAAACCGCTTTTAGGGCTGCCCTTTGCCGTAAAAGATAATATTTCCATACGCGGAAAACTTTGTACCTGTTGCAGTAAAATATTGGAGGGTTATAAAGCTCCCTATAATGCCACGGTTATTACCCGTCTAACGGATGCTGGCGCAATACCAGTGGGTAGAACAAATATGGATGAATTTGCGATGGGGTCTTCCACCGAGTATTCAGCGTACGGGCCATCGCGCAATCCTATAAACCGTACCCTAACGCCCGGCGGCAGCTCTGGCGGTTCCGCAGCAGTGGTTGCCGGTTTTCAAGTTCCGTTTGCGCTCGGTACGGAAACGGGTGGCTCAGTACGGCTCCCCGCTTCGTATTGTGGAATATACGGGCTAAAGCCGACTTACGGCGCTATCAGTCGATACGGCGTTGTAGCTTTTGGCTCTTCGCTCGACCAAGTGGGGCTGTTTGCCCGCAGCGTGGACGATATCGGTTTGGGGCTTTCCGTTGCGGGAGGTGCCGATCCGCATGACGAAACAAGTGTGCAGCATGATTTTTCTCCCTGTGCGCGCGTAGAGCCGTACAGCGACGGCGAACTAAAGAACATCCGTATTGCCTTACCGATTGAATTTACGCAATCGAAAGGCTTGGATGCTGATGTTGCAGCAGTATTTGAAAAGTTCCGCGGTTGGTTCGCCGCAAAGGGCATTCAAGTTGATCCTGTGTCCATACCGGTATTAGAATCCGCCATTGCGATGTACTATGTTATTGCACTTTCCGAGGCGTCAAGTAATCTTGCCCGTTTTGACGGAATCCGCTACGGCTTGCGTAAAGACCCGGGAAAAGGCTATGACGAATTGTATTGCGCCACCCGTTCTGCAGGTTTTGGGCGCGAGGTAAAACGGCGCATCATCACCGGCAATTATGTATTATCTCATCATCTGTCGGGAGACTGCTACGAGAGTGCGCTCCGCGTTCGCGCCCGTATGGAAAAAGAAGTGGGCGCGGTCTTACAACAGTATGATTTTATTTTCTGCCCGACTGCGCCGACGCCGGCATTTAAACTGGGGGAACGTGTAAACGATCCGCTTGCGATGTATCTTTCGGATTTATTTACGACCTTTGTCAATTTATCCCATATTCCTGCATTATCGATACCTGCAGGTAAAGCGCAGGACGGGCGGCCCGTTGGTATGCAAATTGCGGGCGGAAAGCTGTCTGAAGAAAAAATCTTACGATTGGCAAAGACGTTGGAGGCGGCACGGGTATGAGTTCGGAATTATCCTACGAAGTAATTATCGGTTGTGAAATTCACTGTCAGCTATTAACAAAGACAAAAGCGTTTTGTTCATGCGAAAATCGCTACGGGGGGATGCCGAATTCCCGCGTTTGCCCGGTATGTTTAGGGCTTCCCGGCGCCTTGCCCGTTATCGGCGACGAATATGTCAAGCTCGGTATTAAGGCGGGGTTTGCGCTCGGCTGTACTGTTAACCAATTCAGCAAGTTTGACCGCAAGCACTATTTTTATCCCGACTTGGTTAAAGGGTACCAGATTACGCAATTTGACAAACCGATTTGCGAAAACGGGCAGGTCGAAATCAATATGGCTGCTCCCAACGAACCGCCGCAAATGCGGACAATTAGAATTGAACGTATCCATCTTGAAGAAGATGCCGGTAAAAGCCTCCATGTAGAAGGAGCGCACAGCTACGTGGATTATAATCGTTGCGGTGTTCCGCTTATCGAAATTGTTTCTAAGCCTGATATGAAAAGCCCCGAAGAAGCGGCGCAGTATATGCAAACCATTCGGGAAATTTTAAAGTTTGTCGGCGTTACCGACGGTAATTTGGAAGAAGGCGCAATGCGCTGCGATGCAAATATCAACCTCAAAGTATTTGAAAATGGCAAAGAATATCGGACGCCGATTTCCGAAATAAAAAATATGAACTCGTTTAGAACTGTGCGCGATGCATGTGCGTACGAAGTGCAGCGGCAGTTTGAAGAGTTTAAAACGGATCGGCAGGAATATTCAGCTGATTTTAAGCGGACGATGGGATGGGATGAACCGAGCGGCAAAACCGTCATTCAGCGCACCAAAAACTCCGCGCTTGATTATCGTTTTATGCGCGAGCCCGATATTCCTCCATTAATGCTGAGCCGTGAATATATCGATGCGGTCGGTAAAACAGTTGGAGAATTACCGGCAGCAAAACGGGAGCGGTTTAAAAAAGAGTACGGTCTTTCTCAATTTGATGTGGACACGCTTACAGCGGAGCGGAGCTTGGCAGAATGGTACGAAGCTGCTGCCGGTAAAACAAAGGATCCGAAAAAAGTTGCAAACTGGGTACTCGCGGAAGTTCTGGCGGTACTCAACGAAAAGCATATCGGACTGGAACAGTTGCCGTTTGGGCCTGATCATATTGCCGAATTGGTAAATGCGCTCGATGCACAGACCATCACCAGCAAGCAAGCAAAGGATGTTTTTGAGGTGATGCTTGAAAGCGGCGAACATCCGCAGCGGATTATCAAAAATAAGGGTATGACGCAGGTAAGCGATGCCGGCGCTATCGAGAAGCTGGTCGATGAAGTTTTTGCCGCAAATCCGCAGGCCATCGCCGACTGGAAAAGGGAAAAACCAATGTTGCCGGTTGGCTGATGGGGCAAGTGATGAAAAAGTCGCATGGTAAAGCGAATCCTAATCAGACTACGGAGTTGGTACGGAAAAAACTCGACACATTATAAAAATAAGAGACGAAGCCTTTTAAGAATCATCTTCTTAGAGGGCTTACGGCGCTATGCCGGCAGTATGACGTACATAAAGATGCGGTAACCGTGGAAAACTATGATCATTCTGAATACGGAGAAATAAATGTCAGGGCAAAATGAAAAAATGAAGCAGGAAAAAGTACGTTTCCCTATAAGTGCAAAGTTGATTATAATGATTTCCTTTTTGCTCATTATTGCGCTTGGTACTATTACCCTGTTGGTAACGTGGTTTGGTAGTGAAGATGTTCAAATCACTGCGGAAGAAAATAACCGAACGGTTAATGCACAAGTTGCAAATTCCGTTGAAAACGAACTTTCTTCTATTAGATCGAATGCTTTTTTGTTATTGGATCTCCTCAATACAGCTGACAGTTCAAGCAGTTTTGCAAAACAAGCCGCTTCTTTTTATTTTGAACGGAACCCTTCGATTGCCGCCGTTTTGATTACCGATTCGCGGCGTCCCGATGGTATTGAGCATTCATTCTTTAATGAAACATTCTTTTTGTCGCATGAACTTGATACTTCACTGATAGAAGCGTTTTTAAAACGGGAACGAGAAGCATCGATGCAAGTAGAGCAGGGTATTATGAAAATTCTCAATGCCGCACCGCTTTTTAATCAGCCGATGCTCGTATTGTTTTATCCATATAGAGAAAAAGGTCTTGCGCAAGGACTTGCGGTATTCTTTTCTGCAGAAAAGCTTTCCGATGGAATCGGGCAGGG
>CAUVHB010000169.1:0-4309 GCA_963551335.1 uncultured Treponema sp. | reverse complement strand
TCTTCATCATGCGAGGACTTTTTTCAGGTTTTTTAGACAAGTCTTTAAGCCCCACGCCTTTCTGTTCTTGCCAGCGTTTTCTCCATTTTCTGACCGTTTTTACGGTTGTTTGAAAGTGCCGCGCAGCTTTTTGTTGCCATACGTTAGCGCGTAGCTAACCAACTCTACCGGTTTCGCTTAGGCAAGGGGGGTACCATCTCTCTTCGCTGTCCAGCTCCCTTTCGCTCGAGTATTTCCATGTTTTCCCTTTTGTGCTACTATCAACTTGGTTCATCTGTTCCTCCTATTATCCTTGATATTCTCATTTCACAGTATAATGGTTTTTCGGTTCAGGTGAACCGTTTTTTTCTCCTTTTTGTGGGCATTATATTTTACAACTTACCCAAGACCTTTATTTTTTATATAAAGTATTGACGGGTCTTTATTTTTTAACTGCAAAGTATCCGGAACTTGCAAGACTAAAAATGTAGCTTAAACACATCCGCTACCAGACAAACCACATCCGTTTCGGTATAATATCCGCTATGAATTTTCGTTATTCCGATTATGACGTGATTGTCGTCGGCGGTGGGCACGCAGGCATCGAAGCCTCACTCGCCGCCGCGCGGATGGGCGCACAAACCCTTCTTATTACACAAACGATTGATACTATCGGCAGGATGTCCTGCAATCCCTCGATTGGGGGTGTTTCTAAGGGCAACATCGTGCGAGAAATAGACGCGCTCGGCGGCGAGATGGGAAAACTCGCCGATGCGTGTATGATTCAATACCGTCTGCTCAACAAAAGCCGCGGGCCGGCAGTGCAATCTCCCCGCATTCAAGCAGATAAATTCTTATATGCGCAGACTGCGCAGTTCACGCTCGAAAAAGAAAAAAATCTTCATATATATCAAGATACGGTTATCGACGTTATCTCCTCGCAGACTGCGGAAAGCGGACTTGTGGAAGGAGGCGCCATACAGGCGGTACTGACGGCGCGCGGCAGGACAATTTCTGCACGGGCTGTGGTGCTGACTACCGGAACATTTATGGAAGGGAAAATCTACATCGGCGAGTTCGAGGCTGAAGAAGGCCGCCTCGGCGAAAAAGCGGCGATTGGACTTGGCTCCGCCCTTGCACGTAAGGGCTTCGCGATGAGTCGGCTCAAAACCGGCACCCCCTGCCGTATACTAAAAAAATCAGTCGATCTTTCTACAATGGAAATACAAGAGGCGGATGCGGTGATGCGCCCGTTCTCTTTCGACACGGCGGAAATATTCCGACCTTCGGCAGTGTGCTATGTCTCGTACACCAACGAGCATACCCACGAGGTTATCCGACAAAACTTTCACCGCTCGCCGCTTTTTTCGGGGAAAATTCACGCAACGGGCGCTCGCTACTGCCCTTCCATCGAAGACAAAGTACGAAAGTTCCCCGAACGCACACGGCATCAGCTCTATATCGAACCGGAAGGACTGATGAGCGATGAACTATACATTAACGGCTTTTCTTCGTCGCTGCCGGAGGATGTGCAAGACCAAATGCTTCGCACCCTGACCGGATTTTCCGACGCCGTGATTACCCGCCCTGCGTATGCGGTTGACTACGCGGTCGTCTCTCCCCTCCAGCTGGGTCCAGACTTGCAAACCCGCCGGATTGCAGGGCTGTTTACCGCGGGACAGATTAACGGAACATCCGGCTACGAAGAAGCGGGCGGGCAGGGGCTTATCGCCGGTATCAACGCGGCGCTCTACGCCCGTGCGTGCAGTACGCAGCTGCAAGCCGGTACGCTACAGGCAGACACAGGTACTACGCAAGGTGGATTCCGCAGTAGCTGCACTACGCGGTCTGCAACCTACGAGCCATTCACACTGCGCCGCGACGAGGCCTACATCGGCGTTATGATCGACGACCTTATCACGCAGGGGGTTGATGAACCGTACCGGATGTTCACCGCCCGTGCCGAATACCGGCTTAAGCTCCGGCACGACACTGCCGACGAGCGGCTCACCGAGCGGGCATACCGCATCGGCTTGCAAAAACAGAGCTCCGTTAGCCGCTTACAGGAAAAACTTACGCAGCGCAGCGCGCTTATCAAACACTGGCGGGAGCTCAAAATTACTGGAAGCCTCGCGGAAGCGGAGCCGGCATTGCAGTGTCATCTTGGAAAGTCTTTTGCCGACGCGCTGCACGACCCGCTCATCCCGCTGGAGCTTATCTGCCGATGCGATCCTGCAAGTGCGCAGTATTCCGAAGCGATTAAAAACGCAGCGGAACTCGAAATCCGCTATGAGCATTACATTATTGCACAGGATAAACGAATTGATAAAATGAAGAAGATGGAAACAAGCCGCATTCCGCCGAATTTTAACTACGATGCGGTTTCGGGGCTTTCGACAGAATCGCTTGCACGGTTAAAAAAAGTTATGCCCGCGACAATCGGACAGGCAAGCAGAATCCCCGGCATCAGACCTTCTGATATCATGGTATTGATGGTCGCAATTAAATAAAGGAGCTTACACTCTCCGAGTAATCGCAGAAAAGACAGATGCTAGTCCCGCACCGACATCAGCATTTCGGCATCGTCATCGGTAATCAGCCCGCATTTAAGCATATCGTAGAGCTGTTCGCTGTTTGTTTTGCCAAAAAATAGCAAATCGTCGGTACCAAGCCCTATCGGAATGCCTGCATCAATCATTTTTTTGATGGGATGTTCTTTTAAACTCGGTACTGCGCTCAGCATCACATTACTCATCGGGCACACATTACAGCGTATTTTTCGGTCTGCCAAAAATTGTAGCACCGAATCATCCGCCGCAGCGCCGATACCGTGCTGAACCTCATCCAAATCAAACAGCTCGACAAAGCGACGGACGGATTGCGCATCAGAAAATTCTCCGACGTGCGCTTTCTTTTTTATGTTGTATTTTTCGGCAAGTTTAAAAATATAGACAAAATCTTCGATGCCGTCAAACACCTCAGGACCATATACATCAACATTATTGAATATCTTGCTTTCAAAAAGCGGATATACCCATGTACGGATAAACTCGCGATCAAGCGTCTTCGAAATACCAACTTCAGGACGTATTTCAATGTGCTTTTTGTACTTTGATACAAGTTCCGAAATATCGGATAGGAACTTATCAAGGTTATTATCATAATGTTTGAGAAAATTAATATCGACGGATGTTTCCAGCCAAACAACGTTATCAGCAATCGCATCCTGTATAGACATTTCAAAAAGATCTTTAACATCTTTCGCAGTTTGGCAACGAGGACGGGTATAAGTACCGATTACCATGTGCATTTCATCGAGACCGGTCATTTTACGAGGGAAATTCGGAATAGACATACCTGACCAATGCTTGTAGCGTTCATATTTCATACTCAAGTTAAGATGATTATGCGTATCCGACTTTGGTCGCGATTTTAAATACTCAATATCTTTCATGCTAAAACCCTTTTTGTTCCTCTCCTAATATCCGACATACATATTGCGACAAACTGACAGTATCATTATCGGTCAAAATCAAAAAAACTTGAATGGCGCCATCATCCACCTCTCCGGCTTAGAGAATATCGGTTGATAAGTGCATCGGCGGACATCTAGCCCTTCATTATTTTGATACCGCTGCTCGTGCCAATCCTTGAGCAACCAGCTTCTATATATTTAAGTGCATCCTCTCGGCTGCGAATACCTCCGGAAGCCTTAATCTTTGTATCTTTTTTGAGGTACTTTTTGAATAATGCAATATCTTCAAGTGATGCCCCGCGAGAACCGTAGCCGGTAGAGGTTTTAATAAAATCGGCCCCTGCCTGTTCAACTGCGGCACAGGCATTTGCAATATCCTTTTCGGACAAATAGCAGGTTTCCACGATTACCTTGAGATGAGCCTTTTTTTCATGGCAGAGCGCAGCAATGGCTGCAATTTCTTTTTCAACATAACCAGTATTGCCTTCCAGCAATTTTCCGATATTGATGACCATATCGATTTCGTCCGCGCCGTCTTTTAGAGCCTGCGCAGTTTCGGCATATTTTACTTCGGTTGTCTGTGTACCAAACGGAAAACCGATCACGCTGCACGTCATCACATCGGAACCGGAAAGTTCTTTTTTTACCAATGCGACATTACAGGGATTCACACAAACGGAAGCAAAATGATAGTCCTTTGCTTCCTTGCATAAGGCAATAATTTCCGACTCAACGGCATTCGGCTTTAACAACGTATGATCGATATACTTATTCAATTCCATTTTTTCTCCTAAAAAAGATATCCGTCCGATACCCTTTATCTTATAGGCATCTGAAAAATTCAGACATAGATTG
>CAUVHB010000168.1:0-4324 GCA_963551335.1 uncultured Treponema sp. | reverse complement strand
AGTCCCTTTTCAATCGTCATACCGCGGTCAACCCACACCGTTACAGTTCCTTTCATCATTTTTCGAACCGTTTCCAACGACGGCGCATCGTTTACTCCGTCCGATAATCGGGCGGTATCTTGAAGCAGCGCATCAAATTTTTTTTCTTTCCATTTATTGCGCTGCGCGGATATGAGTTTTTGCTCAGTCCACTGCGCCGGAGATTCTCCTAATGCAGTAAGCGAGCGGAAGAGTTTGAACGCTTCTTCCCATGCGCCACTTTCTACAACCTTAAAAAAGAGCTTTTCGGCAGCGCTGTGAGCCTCTTGGTACAACACACTGGTTTCATCGTTGTTTTTGCTGTACAGCATTAAACGCTGAGCTCGCAAAAGAGCATCAAGCGGTTTTTCTGGGATAAGGCTGCGGACAGTTTCAATCTCCCGTATCACACTGCGACCGTCCGTATAATCGACGTTTTGAGAAAAAGAGGGAGTAACGGAAGTACAGGCGCCAAATATTCCAAAAAGTACCATCAGCACAACCAGCGCGGATATGTTAGCGGATATATTATACAAAAACCGGCTCAGTCTCACTTTTGCCCCTCAGCTTTTATTGGAGTTGCCTGATTGGGAACGCGCAGCATTTGCACGAACACGGCGCCTTCGGAACGGACGGCATAGAGCTCATAACTTCCGATGAGCACCATTCGCGATTCCACATCGGAATCAGTATCCTTGAACAGCTCTGCCAGTTTTTCGGCGACCTTATCCGAAAATGAAGGACGCATTTCGAGCCAGTAGATATTATATGAAGGATCTTTGATCAGCGGAACGCTTGTTTTACCGATAGTCAACCGTTCCGGCGTTCCTTTTTTATAGTAGACCGATACCGGCAGCCCCGAATACCGATGTTTCCATACCGTCTGAGCATTTCCCGACGGAAACTGCGTATATTGAATTTCCGGCGTTCCGTCTTCATTTTCATCCCAATTCTTTATAACGGTACCGTCCGTCTTGTAGAGTTCATAATATTCGAACAATTTATTTTTATTGCTATCAACCGAAATTTTCTCAAGCTTTCCTTGTTTACCGTATTGCTCCAGCACCTCAAAAAAGCCGTCGCCGTCATAGTCATACCCTTTTTCTGCAAGTACGCCGTTCCGATACCGAAAGAGCGCAATCGTTTGCGCTCCGGTCTTTATTTCAGCCGACATAATTCTACCGTCTTCAAAATGAGTCCGTAGAACCGCATTGTTATCCGTCGGCGCAGGTTCTTCACTGTATAACACCGAAAAGATAAAATCGTGCTGTTGCAAAAGACGGGCGTTGTTGCGTAAGCGGAGTGTAAAGAACGCCGGAGCCTCCGCATCAGTCTCTCGCAGCCTTAAATCAAGTTCGGTTTGAGCAACCGGTTCCCATCGAAGTGCCAGCGGGCGCATGATATATTCCCGTTTTTCCGCCTTTTGCACAATCGAATGTACTGCCGGATAGCTGTCGTATTGCACGGCATACCCGTTTTTCGGCGTAACGATAAGATCAGGAGCGCCGAAATTGCACTGCACCTGATATTCATACACTTCATCCTGATTGAGGTCGAAAAAAGCCGACACAGGACGTCCCCGTTCAAAAAAAACAGCCGCATCGCAGATACCGTCATGATTATCATCCTCTAAAAGTACACCGCTAAATGTTTTAAGGCGGTTGCCAATTTCTGTTCTCATAGCATTCGTACCGGTCAGTCGGCATAGTTCGATAAGCTGATCGGAATACAAGGCGGAAACGGGCGCTGTACTTTGTGCTCTTTGCGGTAAATGGTCGGTAACCGTTACAGCGAAAAATTCTTCGATGGCGGCTGTTTCGTCGATAACACCGTAACGCAGTTCAGCTAAAACCGCCGCAAGCTGCGTTCGCGCATCACGTGTTTTGCTGTCCGCTGAGTGCATATTACGGTAGACTTTTAAACGGCGGGCATTTTCCTGTGGGTTAGGATCAAAGGGAGCGGCATACACTGCGAGCGACGGCTCCTGCTCAATCCAGACATAGAGCTGCTGTAACAGAGAGTCGGCAAGTTTTTTCCCCGCGCGGGTCATTGCTTTGTTCCGTTCCTGTAAAAAGAACAGCCGAGGGAATCGAACATCAAAGCTCCAACGGGTCAATGCGGTTTCGATTACATCCCGCGCCTGTCCATCACGTTCTAAACCGTAGAGCGCCGCAGCACGGTAAAAGTCGCGGTCGGCGGAAACAAAGGCAAGCGATTCTAACAGCTGAAGCGCTTCGTTATAGCGTTCCGTTTCGGTATACAGGCGGGCAAGCAGCAAAACAAGCGCATCGCGGTTATAGATACGCAGCTTTAAGCCTGAAGTCAAAGCAGCCTCCGCAGCATCAAGACATTCTGCGCGGGTACCGTTCAGCTGCATAAGGCATTGCGCCTTTAAATAAAAAAAGTCCGCAAAGGAATCGTCAAACGTCATGCCTTTTTCGACATATTCAAGCGCTTCCGCATAGTTTGCATCGGTATAGAGCGCGGCTGCTTTTTGTAAATATTGCAGTGCATACGAAGTATTAATCTGCTGCAATTCACGGGTTCCCGTTTGCGAATAAGCCGCAGTAATAGGTAGTAACAGCATAAACAGCGCTTCTGTAAGCGGAATCATCCGTTTTATATGCTTGAGCATTCTATTGTTCCTCCACAAACCAGTTTTTATATCCAAGAAAGCTGCCATATAAGGCGCGTATACGGGTACGTCTTTGTATACAAGTATCTTCTATAATAATCGGCAAAAGTTCGCGAGCAAGTGAATCAACCTGCCATTCATTTAAAATTTTTTTTACTTCTTTTACATTTCCGGACTTCATTTGAATCCGATCTCCTCCGCGCCTTGATCTGATGGAAATGGGCAGCGTAAAAGGTCCTATTCCGGCGTTTTTATCTGCACTATCCCGCACAAAGATACCGTTGGTCGTTTGATAAACCTCCAACTGCCCCAGAGGATACGCATATTCGCCGCATTGAGGAATAGTTAAAATATATGATTTTTGATTATAAAGCGTAAGATAGACTGTGTTGTCAAAAAGCAGGATACGCTCCCCGCGGCGCTCCAACCGAAGCGCTCCGGCAGCGGCAACCTTTGCGTGCATATTCGCTTGCGTTTCCGGCTCAATCGATGCTATCTCTATCTCCGGTGCTTTCAGCGTTGCGCTACTCGACGCCTCAGGTACCGCTTTTGCCGGTGTCTCAGGCGCTATTCCTGTCGCGGTCCGCGGCGCCGCTTTCGTCGATACCTCTTGTTCTGCTGCACATTCTGACGAAAGCCGGAGGAGTATTCCCAGCGGAATCCGCGCCGCGATACCGAGCCGACGGCATCCCTGTTCAAGCATTCTAAGCCTCAGCGCAGGGTGGAGTGAGTCAAAGAAATTCGCCGCGATTGTCAGCGCACCGTGTTTGGAGCGCCCCCAATCCGCAGCGCCGCTCGCACCCGTAAAGTTTGTACGCGCAGCTGCAAGAGCTTCCTCACAAAACGAGCGATCCAAACTAATCCGCTGCATTGTTTTATCCAGTCCGGTGCGCCATCCGCCAAAAGCCGCAGCCAATGCCGGCACCAGATGATGCCGAATTCGATTACGCAGATACGCATCCTCCGCATTGGTGGCATCTTCACGCCATGCGATACCCTGCTGCCGTAAAAATGCTTCTATATCGCGCCGTTCTACGGTGATAAGCGGACGAAGATATCGCCCGCGCCGCACCGGCATCATCGATAAACTCGCGGTACTGCCGCCTTGAAAAAGCCGCATGAGAGCCGTTTCGTATACATCGCTTCGGTTATGCGCCGTTACAATATAGTCCACCCCCACGGAAGCGGCAGTTTTTTCAAAAAGTCGGTAGCGGAGCGTTCGCGCGGCATCTTCTGTTCCTCTGTTTCGATCTTTTGCATAGCGTACAACTTCTCCAGCAGGGATTTCCTCAACGACACAGTCTACCGGTGGATCAAGGCGACTGCACAATTCAGCAACAAAGGCTGAATCGGCAGCGCTTTCTTCCGCACTGCGGATATTATGATTCACTGTCACTACAGTTAAACGGTAATGAAAGCGCGTCTGTAATTGATGAAAGGCTAGCAACAATGCTGTAGAATCTGCGCCGCCCGAACACGCAAGGAGAAACCGGCAAGGGATATCTGTTAAAAAGGGCTTGAGATTGTCAAATACGGCACCGATGAGCGGATGAACATACATACACTGACGAGAATAAAACGTTCGTGAGGAAAAAACAAGAGCAGAAAAGAAAAAAAAGTGCAGGCGCCAGACCTGCACTTTTATAATAAGAAGGTTATGCCTTCGCTTTT
>CAUVHB010000167.1:0-4333 GCA_963551335.1 uncultured Treponema sp. | reverse complement strand
TTGAGCAGCTCATCCGCCCGACCGGTCTTTTAGACCCGCTCATCGAAATTCATCCAAGCGAGGGGCAGATGGAGCATATCTACGGCGAGGTGAAAAAGCGTATCGCAAAGGATGAGCGGAGCCTCATCCTCACCCTCACCAAAAAGATGGCGGAAGACCTTACCGACTACCTCACCGGTTTGGGCTTAAAGGTAAAGTACATTCACAGCGAGGTGGAAACCATCGAGCGGGTAGAAATCCTCAAAGGCTTGCGGGCGGGTGAGTTCGATGTGCTCATCGGAATTAACCTCCTGCGGGAAGGAATCGACCTACCGGAAGTGTCGTTTATCGGCATCCTCGATGCGGATAAAATCGGCTTTTTGCGCTCAACAACCAGCCTCGTACAGATTGTCGGGCGGGCGGCGCGCAATGCCAACGGCAGCGTGGTGATGTATGCCGACCGTATCAGCGATGCGATGAAAGAAACAATAGAAGAAACCACCCGCCGCCGTTCAATCCAGCAGGCATACAACGATGAGCATGGTATTACGCCCAAGACTATCAAAAAATCCATCGAAGATATTCTGGTACGCGAAACGGAAATCAAAAAAGAAGCAGCCCGCGCCGAAACCGAGCCGCTCGTCAACAGCTTTAATATTTTGAACCCTGCCGACCGCAAAAAGCTCATCAAAAAGCTCGAAGCGCAGATGGCAGAATACGCGGATATGCTGCTGTTTGAAGAGGCGGCGGTGGTACGTGATAAGATTGAAGAGATTAAACGCCTCGGTTCCTTTTGAAAATATGCGGCACATCTGCGTTGTCGCTACGCCGAAATAAATGCTCAACGTATCAGAACTGCCACGGATGGCGGTGGTTCTACGCAGTAGCGTGTTTGTATCGCAAACACGTAGCCCAAAAATGTACAGGACGTACATTTTTGGGCGTGTCTCCGCTTTATTTCGGCTCGGCTCCTAGCATCTGTGGCGTCTGTTTTCAAAAGCATGGTTCAAAAATATACGGCACATCTGCGTTGTCGCTACGCCGAAATAAATACTCAACGTATCAGAACCGCCACGGATGGCGGTGGTTCTACGCAGTAGCGTGTTTGTATCGCAAACACGTAGCCCAAAAATGTACAGGACGTACATTTTTGGGCGTGTCTCCGCTTTATTTCGGCTCGGCTCCTAGCATCTGTGGCGTCTGTTTTCAAAAGCCTAGTTCAAAAATATACGGCACATCTACTGCGTCGCATCATTAAAAGTGTATATCCGTGCACACTTTTAATGGTGAATTTCGGCAAAGCCGGAATATCGCTTCTGTTTAAACCAGCGGCGCGGATGGTCGTGCAACGAGAAACTGGATACTTGCAATTTTCGGCGGTTCCGATTATGATGCGGGTATCACACATATCAAGGAGTATAGCTATGGCTTATAAGATCTCTGATGCTTGCGTTAATTGCGGTGCGTGCGAGGGCGAATGTCCCGTAGGCGCTATCAGTGAAGCGAATGGAGCGCGCGTTATCGACGCTGATGCTTGTATCAGCTGTGGTGCATGCGCAGGCGTTTGTCCTACGGAAGCAATTTCCGAAGAATAACGTTTAGTTTTGAGCGGCAGTTCCCGAACCGGTATATGCAAGACGGGTATCGGCAGACTGTCGCTCTTATTTTCAAAAGGTTTTAAGCGTGAAAGAGTATTTTCACAAAATAGCGGTCGGTTATAAGTCCCTATTTTTAAAGGTGTGTACATTTGTGTTGCTTTTAGGAGGCTGCATTCTTTTTAGTTTCTGCATTGTCTATCCGCTTTGGCTGTTGGCAACTCAGTACACACAAATATACACCGCTGTCAGTCTTCTTCTTTTTTCAATATTCTTGTTGTTTTTCATCGTTAAGCGCAGTATAAAAAGCTATAAAACTCATCCCCGAAGATTTCTGTATTCGCTCATAAAAAAGCTCATTCTCTTTGGAGGATTAGCGCTTTTTTTCATATTTCTTTTTGCGTATCATCGTATTTTGGCATTTTCAGTACTTATCCTCTCGCTTGTAGTATACGGCTTTGTTGCCTTTGGGTTTTCGGAAGACCGGATATAGACCTGACGGCATGAAAAAACTTCCGCTTTGTTGCGCAGTCTTCTTATTTATCGCTACTATTGCAGCCGCAGAATATGCAGAACTACCGCTGATACCAGAGTTGTCTCCCCAAAATCCTATTTTTCAGCAATATAGCGATGATGTCCTTTATGCACGGAAGGCGCTTGCCGCGGGAAAAACCGTCCGGGACTTACCCTTGCAGTTTTACCGTTATAAGGTTCAGAAAGAAGATACCATTATCCGCATAGCCGCCCGTTGCAGCATTCCCTACGATGCGCTTATCACCTTAAACGGCATCGAATCCGTCAAAACAAACATTTTCGGCAAAATGCTTTTGCTGCCGACCTTACCGGCGCTCTATCTTCCCGAAAAAGCGGTTTCGGATATTGAAAAGCTAACGGATGCGCTCAGTAAAAAGCTTAAAACGGAATCCTTTTCTATCACCCTTCCTTCCGCTGCCGACCCTAAAAAAAAGATTCGGGTAGAATGTTTCCCCAATGCGATGCTTGACAGTACTGTGCGTACTTTCTTTTTTGTGCCGTTCTATCGGTTTCCATTGCAGCACGCGGTGGTTACCTCCGACTTCGGCATGAGAAAAAGCCCCTTTACCGGTAAGGCGACGTATCATGCCGGTATCGATCTTGCCGCTCCAACAGGAAGTCCCGTCTATGCCTGTGCTGCAGGTACGGTTATCGAAATCGCATACAGCAATATCTACGGCAACTATATCCTGATACGCCACGATGACGGCAGGGAAAGCCTGTACGGTCATCTTAGCAAAGTTCAAGCCCGCTTGTATGAAAAGGTAAAATCGGGTATAGTAATAGGGTATGTCGGTTCTACAGGTCTTTCCACGGGACCTCATCTGCATTTTGAGGTGCGTGAGCAAGGCAAAGCAAAGGATCCGTCTCTTTTTATCGATACAAAGAAAGCAAAGACATGAAGCAATTCCTGTGTATAACATCGTATTTTTTCTTTTTTGCCGTTTCGTTTTTTTACGCCGACAGCTTTAGGGTAAGCGCTTTGCATACTCATACCTTTAACACGGAAGTTTTTGATCCCGTAGCGATTACCATCGGCTATAATGATGCCGTTTCGTTTTCTATCAACAGCGATTGTGTGTTTTTGGAGGGGATAGAGCTTGAAATAAAGCAAGACTCAATAAGTATGAGTTATCCAAACTCTATTGCCTATACGCTGTATACCGGTATAAGTCCAAGCCCTTCAAAGAAGTATATTGATTATTCTGCAAAAAAAATCAGTACGGCGCTGTTGCCGAATCGGTTTTCGCATATTCTGAGGATACCGATAAAAAAACATTACACTTTTAAGCAGACAAAAAACGGTGAAATCCTTTCGTATAACAGCAATGTTGTAACTGAGCCTTTTATGCTGCGCCTAAATCCCGTTATGAAAGGACTGCCAGATAATTTTGAGCAGGCTTCGTTTACCGTCATTGCCCGTCCGCTACTGATTGCCGAAGGCGGGCTAAAACTCAAGCTCCAATTTCCCGAAAAAGAGCAAAAACCGGTTACCGTACAGCTCAATAACGAATATTTGACGCAGCCTGATGCCTTGCAGCTGCTATTGCCGGGTACCTATTCCGTCAACATCAGTTCCGATGCGTACCGTACCGAAATACGCTCCTGCATTATCGAACGGGGAAAAATTACGCAGCTTGAGGTTCAGCTTAAATCCATTACGCCGCTTTTGCACATACAAGCGCCGGAGAATGTTGCCGTATTCCTTGACGGTCAAGAGATAACTCTCCCAAAGACGCCGCTGCCGATTGCAGTAGGGGAACATACTATAGTCTTTAAGATGGGAACGTATGAACTGACACGGCAAATTACCGTTGAAGAAGGCAAAACTTACGAGATGACGATGACGATGGATGTGCTCTTACAGGAAATTGCGAATTAAACTAAAATACACTAAGGTTTTGTACCTCAAAGCCGATATATAGAATATCGGTCGGTTAGTTCCCCTCCCACCCATTAACCGACCGATAGCCAGACGGCGGGCCGGTTCTTTAACCGGCCTTTTTTTAAACAATGAGAAAACCTCTAAAAATCTAACCTTGAGTTTTTAAGATGCCCATAATTAGCGTATTTTAGTAATTTATTTACATATTTAAATGAATAGACCTGTTTGATAACTTCGTTATCAAACAGGTCTACGAGGTCACTCATCGCACAAAAGGCAACCTGTTCCGAAACGAAAGTTTCCGAACAGGTTTAATGTATTCGTGCGGAAGGTGTAATCC
>CAUVHB010000166.1:0-4350 GCA_963551335.1 uncultured Treponema sp. | reverse complement strand
GTTTCTCCGATGCCGACGGCGGTTGTTAAAAGGAGACCTCCTAAAAATGCCCATACATGGTGGTCAACTTTTCCGCGTACGCCGGCATAGCCTTGTGCGTCGGCTCCTTGCATATTGCCCAGTTCCATCATAAACCCGTCAGGTCGTATCAGCGTATGCCATGCAATCTGAACGCGATTTTGCGCGTAGGAAACAGAAGAATTATAGGAAGCAAAAAGGAGTGTTCCCTGCGGAATAAGGAGGAATTGACCGGTTTGTGAAGAATATACGTTACTCGTTACTCGTGCGATAATGTCTCCGGGCAAATCGGTGTTAATGCCGGTAATAAGAACCGCGGGAATAATTGTACCTTGAAAAAGAGAAAATGCAGAAAGGAATTGTCCCGCATCGCTTGTTCCTTTACCGCTCGTATAAAAGTTTTCCTTGCCGCTTTGATTATTCTGTGAATCATAGCTATTGATAAAGCCGCCGCGTAACCCTTGCTGAGAAAGGATTTGCTTCATTAAATCCTCTTTTGCAGGAAGCCCGAATTGTGCATAGGGATTTGTGTGAGAAGCAGCTATTGCGGAATCGGCGCCACTTTGATAGGAGCCTTGTGCAGTGCTTTGAGCCGTTCTTCCGGTGGGGGTTAAACCTTTAATCCCTTGGATTGGTTTTTGAATTGCGTTATTGCGTGTATCAGGTCTTTTTGAGTGCGAAGCTCCGCCTACTGCCGATCCTTGATAGGCATAAGTATTTTGTTCGGAAGAGGCGGCAGGCTCCTCGTAATCATAGGGACTTGTGTTATCGGCGGGATCTTCTTTTGCTATCGTTTCAGAAAGTGCGGTGTTTTTATCTCCTTCTTTTTCAGTTCCTTGCGAGAGCGGGAAGTCCGGAACATAGCGCTCTGAGGCTTTTGCAATCGTTTTCGTTTCTTCCGGTTTTTTTCTGAACGCCGTAAAAAAGATGAACAGAGAAAAAACAGCTAAAAACAAAAAGCCCATAACGGTAAAGATCAATTGGCGGTTCAGTTTTAACGCACTTTTACCGCTTGAGAGCGCTTGTTGTGCGGAGTATTTTTCATCTGCATGGACAGCCTCGCTCGATGCTTGCGCATCGTTACCGCTTTCATCACAATCACTGACCGGAATTTTATCTGCTTGTTCACAATCAGGTGTACAGGCATTTTCGTCACTTTCAAAAAAGTCCGCAATCATTTCATCGTCATTTGTTTGTTCGCCGTACGGTGAACTCTCATCTGCCGGCTCGTTTATTAGCCCATTATTCATAACCTGATCTTCGCCGGTAAACGCTTCGCTCGTATTGCGATCCGATCTTTCAAGAACATCGTCAAAGCCGAATATATCGCTCATATACTCACTTTCTCCTTCCACTATTTACTTTTGAGTTTTTCAATAATGACTTTTTCTTTATTGAGACGAAGCGTTGCTTTGGTAATGAGCTGGTCAACAATGAAAAGATTATTCTTTACGCGATAATTGATAATGTTTTTGTCTTGGGCAAAAAGAGCGGGCAGCTGTCCATGGAGCACCTGTTCGTCTACTTCGATATACGTTTTTGCTCCGTCATCGTAAATACGAATAGGAATAAAGGCAGGTTTTTGAAATGGCGAATATTTAATTTTATAATCGAAAGATAAAAATTCAGGTGATGTGCCGCTTAAGACGCTTTTAACGGAATGAGCGGCAGTGTCAGATTTTGCCATAACGTATGGCATGGAAGGCGGATAGTTCCACTGTACCATCGCCATGTAATCGTCTTTATAGCTTCTCAAGTTGAGGTGATAGATACGGCGGTTGGTGATAATAATCATGTTGCTTGCCAATTTTGAATACGAGGGCTTTAAAAAAAAGTGCTGAACATCAACGCCACCTTTTTTACTCACCCCCGCTCCGATCTGCCACACATCAGGCTCGGAGACAAAAGGGGCTTCCCATACTTCCTCTCCCGCTTCAAGTTCGATGTCAGTGATGTGGTAGGGTTTACAGTAAATTTCATATACGAAGCGCTCATCATAATCATAGAGCATCTTTGCGCCTGAATATTTTTCAGGCATCCGTAATGCACTATCGAGAGCCGCCTTTGCTGCAGGAAGTCCTTTTTGAACATTTTCTCGTGCAAGCGGATCATTTTTTGCTTCAGCCGGTCGGTAGACGGGCTTTTCAACATAGACAACCGTTTTTGCAACATCAACTTCTTTTTCAAGGAGTTCAACTAAATGTTTCTCATCTTCGCGTTCGATTACTTTCTCTTCTTCTTCGCGCGTTTGAGCATTTTCTTCGCTTACCCGTTCTACCGGCAGCGGATCATTGAGTAGTCGGGTTGTCATACAGCTCGTTGCCATGAAAGCAGCAATGAAAAAAACTGAAATACCATACTTTGTATTCATCATAATCTCCTTATAGAAAAAAATTACTCTTTTGAGCTTTGAAGTACGTTGACTTCGGTAATGTCAAAGTCGGTAATATAGATACCGAGCGGATTTGTTTTTTCTTTTCCTTCAGGCGGCTGCATACATACCATACTGATAATCGCACGATAGCGGATGCGCGAAGTAATTTGACCTGCAAGGGTGGTGGTGTTTTGAATGTAGTCAATTTGATAGGTTTGTGGAGAAAGCTTTAACGTACTTTCAAGCAGAATATTTTTCTTTGCCTTCCCGAAAAGCTCAAACGGATGCTTGTCTCGTAAGAGATTTGAGTATTTACTGGCAGCCGTTTCGTTTAACATGGCATAGCAGTGTGCAATGTTTGCTTTTATAACCGCGCCGTCGGTTGAAAGCGTTCCTGAGTAGGTGATAAAGTCTTCAAGCTGCCGTCTAATGGCGACTTCAGGTACTTTGATGTTTCCGTACGACAGGTGCGAAATATCTCCAACATATTTGGCTTCTCTGGTCTCTGACACCGTGATAACAAGCGGCACGGTGGCGGGACGAGAGACGGCATAAAAATTGACGGCGACGGAAAGGAAGAAAGCAAGCATTGAGCAAAGCGCAACAAAGCGCCATGCGATATTGTGCTCATTTTCTGCGCCGATAAGTTCATCATAATGACGTAAACCGACTTCAATATCGTTTTTATTGACTTTCCGATTAAAGGGTGTGGTATTAAAACCTTTCGGTAAATAAAATTTACTTCCCATAGTAGTGTTCCTTTTGATTCTCCTTAAAGAAAAATTTTTTCTCTTTTTATAGCCTTCCATTACGGAGATGGAAGGCGCGGCTTCGGATCAGGTAATGCTTCGTGCGAAGGTTCTGGAAGTTCTGTTTGTCCGCGCGTGTATTTTTGCGGTTCAGGAGGCGGCATATTTTTCGGTGCATATGATGCGCTCATTGCAGCTCCTTGAGCCGCGCCCGCATTTCGCCGTTCATTTAAAAATTCTGATGCAGTTAATGAAGCGCCTGTTTCAGGATTTTTAGCATATTTAAACGAGCTGTGATTGGCATCAGGCTGCTTTACGGTATCCATAGCGCTTCCGTCTTTAGCGCTATAGCGGTTTACAAAGCGAGAGCCGCCTGCTGTACCTGCTCCGCCATTACCGCCTGTAGAACCGTCGGCATGAGAGAGCCGGTGAGCCATACTTTTAAAGCCGGTTTTAATATGGTTTCCTATCGATGCTCTATAGGCCCTGTTGCCGACCGATGAGGCTTCATCGGCGCTATATCCTTTCGCGCGTAAATCTTGGATAGCCTCCTGCTTTGCCGCGTTTGCTTCTGTCAGTATTCCCGCTCCAGAGACCGCCGCATTTGCCGTTCCGCCGATAAGAGCTGCGCCTCCTTGCTTCATCATCTTTGCCCCCTTACCGGTAACGGCAGCTGCGGTAACAGCAGCTCCTCCGAGCGCCGCGCCTGTTCCGACTGCTTGCATAAACTCACCCATCGAAAGCTGCGGGTTTCCCGTTAGAAGTGTCATTGCTATCTGCGGTGCGTTTTGCGTTAATACCCAGCTGATAATGATCATAAAAGCAATGTAGGCAAACACCGTCCAATCAAGCGGACTTGTCTCTCCCATCTGCGTTCCTGCAAGGTAGAGGTACTGATAAAAAACAAAGAAGATGCATAAGGTCATCACGAGTAGTTTTATTGCAAAACCGGTGAGGGCGGGAATAATTTTTTGAGCAAAACTTTTTGTTCCATCAAATAATAAAAACGGCACAAAGATGATGCCGATGCTTGCAATAATGGAGTATTCCAAAATGCACATAACGTATTGAATAATGGCAAAAATTGCGCCAATGATAATACAGACGCAACAGATCCATGTAAGGATGGTATTGCCAATATCTCCCATCGTTAAATGCACAAGACCGATATTCTTCATTGAAAGCCAACCGGCATCTTTTTTACCTTCT
>CAUVHB010000165.1:0-4381 GCA_963551335.1 uncultured Treponema sp. | reverse complement strand
ATTGATTCGTTCATTTCGGCAGCTTCCTTCCAAGAAACGACAAAGGTCTTAACGAACGCCGCTATTGCCGGTAAAACCGACGAGTTGCGCGGCTTAAAGGAAAACGTTATTATCGGGCATCTCATCCCTGCTGGTACCGGTATGCCGCAGTATCGGTCGGTTAAGCTCTTTGACAAGAATATGAGCGATTTGGATGAGCAGGTCAACGAAATACTTGAGCGGCGCAGACGCGAACTGGCAGAAGCGGAAGCTGCCGGAGCGGAAGCAGAATTAGACGAAGATTTTGATGCTGATGATGATCTCGGCTATGGAGATATGGAATCAGCCGAAACGCCCTATAATGAAGAACCGCTTGACGAACCTGCAGGAGATGTCGAGGATTGACAGACTACATCACCTGCATTAAAATACAGAAATATTTCTAAAACCTCAATTTTTAGAGATACCTAAAGGTCGAGTTGTATAACCTAATCCGTAGTGCTGGCGGAGAAATATAAGGAGTAAGGGCAAATGCCTACAATTAATCAATTGATAAAGCAGGGCCGCAAAGCGGTCGTCTCGCGAACCAAGAGCCCTGCATTGCAGTCATGCCCGCAAAAGCGCGGTGTATGCACCCGTGTAATGACGGTTACGCCAAAAAAACCGAATTCCGCATTGCGGAAGGTCGCCCGTGTGCGCTTGAGCAACGGTATCGAAGTAACCGCTTATATTCCGGGTATTGGACATAACTTACAGGAACACTCTGTCGTTTTAATCCGCGGCGGTCGTGTTAAGGATTTACCGGGTGTGCGGTATCACATCATCCGTGGCACAAAGGATACGCTCGGCGTTGCCGATCGTAAGCGCGGCCGCTCAAAGTACGGCGCTAAGAAGCCTAAGGCGTAAGGGAGGTTTATTATGGGACGCAAAAAGAAGACTATCAATAGACCGATTGCGCCGGATGCACGCTACAATAGCGTTGTACTTTCAAAGTTTATTGCTCGTATGATGCTTGACGGGAAAAAATCCGTTACGACAGCTATTCTTTACGACAGCTTTGATGTGATTAAATCGAAGACCGGTGAAGATCCTCTTACCGTATTTACCAAAGCGCTTGAAAATGTTAAGCCGCTGGTTGAGGTAAAGTCTCGCCGCGTTGGAGGCGCTACCTATCAGGTACCGATCGAAATCCGCGAATCACGCCGCGAGGCGCTCGGAATGCGTTGGATTATCGGCGCTGCCCGTAGCCGGAACGGTCATGTAATGTCAGAACGGTTGGCAGCCGAAGTCATCGATGCTTACAACAACACCGGTACTGCTTTCAAGAAGAAAGAAGACACCCACCGTATGGCAGAAGCGAACAAAGCCTTTGCGCATTATCGCTGGTAGTTGTCTGCATTTATCGAGTATTATCGGTAACGCTCGTTATTATCGGTGATTATAGTTGTGACCGATAATTGCAGTTATTACCGATAATTGCGGTAACGTATACAAAGCCTTGAAACAGCTGTTTCAAGGCTTTTTTATTCATCTTCCCGATAGTGCTTATAGCCGGGGTGTTTACCCCATACGTTATAGTCGGCGCGCATACGGCATAATCGATCAATGTTTTCGCGAGAAATTTCTTTTTCTCCGCCGAGTATGTGAGCATAGATACTGATCTTTGCCGAAAGTTCCAAGGTTTCCATACGGTAATAGGCGGTTAAAAGATCGCGTCCAAGGGTAAGCGCGCCGTGGTTTTCGAGCAACAGCACATCGTGTTCGGGGAGATACGGGGCAATCGCTTCGGGAACTTCGTCGGTGGACGGTGTTCCGTAAGGAGCAAGCGGTACCGAACCAATGGTAATAACTGATTCGATGGTGGTATAGCGATCCATCGGTAGGTGTGCAACGGCAAAGGCTGTTGCGGCAGGCGGATGTGCATGCACCACGGCGCCGACATCATCGCGGTCTTGATAACAGCGCAAATGCATCTTCACCTCTGACGAAGGTTTATAACCGGCCGCTCCTTCAATAATTTCGCAATCCTTGGTAATAATCAGCAGCGTTTCAGGAGTGATAAGACTTTTGCTGATACCGGTCGGCGTTACTAAGAAATTCCCATCTTCCAACTTTGCGGAAACATTTCCATCATTTGACGCAACCCAGCCGAGTTGCCACATCTTATGGCAAATGTCGCACATCTGATTTTTCATCTCCGAAATATTCATAGTATTGAGTATACTATGGAATCTCGTTCTGTCAATTTCCCATGCTGAGTATTTTTGACAAAACCTACGCATATCGGTATTATTTGAGTGATCCGCTGTGAGGAGACTTATGGAAAAATTGACACGGCAGCCGCAGATTGTGCAGAGAGGTTTCCCGTATTTTTTATTATTTACAATATACGCGGTAATTACTGCGTATTTACCGATTACGCTTAAAGCCATCGGATTTTCGACTGCCCAAGTCGGTATCTTACTCGGCATTATCGAAATCGTAGGAGTATGCGCGCCTTTTCTTGTTATGCAGTGGCTTGATAAAACCGGTCGTTATGGATTCATGATGTGTATATTCGGGGTCGATATGGCGCTTTTACTGCTGCCGCTTCTCCGATTCCATTCATTTTTTGTCACAGGAGTCTGTCTTGGTATCTTTGCTGTAGGTTTTAAGGGAATGGTGCCGGTATTAGACGGCTTTACCACAAAAGCGCTCGGTCAATACCACAATCAATACGGAAAAATTCGTGCACTCGGCTCCGCCGGATTTGTCGGCATGAACCTCTTTTTACAGCTGCACCCGCTGATTTCAGGAAAAAATCCTCTATCGATCATCATGAGCGTGAGCGCAGGGGCGCTGCTGTTTGTTATAACGCTGCGATGGGTTCCCGATTTATATGATTTCGGGCTTGTCTCTGCGGAAGAATCGCTGAAAACAATAGAACCGGCATTAAAACATTCCACCGAAGAAAAATCACCAAAGCCGGAAGTTTCATTCGCCGCGTTTCCTCAAGTTTTTTGGGAGTGCTTGTTATTGATCTTTTTTGCTTTTTTAGGCTTGGTTCCCTGTCAACGTTTTTTTTCGCTCTATGTCGAAGAATATATCAAAGTAGAGGCTTCTGCCGGTTTATGGGCGCTGTCGGCGATGGCGGAAATACCCATGCTTATCATTTCGGGAAAACTTATCCAGCGTTTCGGTAAGGGGCAGCTCTTTGTTGTCTGTCTATTGAGTATCATTGTGCGGAATTGCTGCTATATTTTTATTCCCGGCATCGCAGGCGCCGTTGCAGGGCAGCTTTTACATTCGATTAGCTTCGGTTTATTCCATCCGTTGAGTGTGCTGCTTTGTGTTTTGCAGAGCCGCGGCAACACGGTAACTGCCATGACCTTGTTTACGGCAGCAAGCGGCATCGCCTACGTAATAGGCAGCATGATCGGCGGATATATTATCGAATATGCAGGTTATCCTGCGCTTTTTTTATTGTTCAGTATATTTCCTGCCATCGGCGCCTGCTTTTATTTTTTGACTATGCGGCGCAAAGGATAATCGATTTTTTCCGGAAATTTAACCGATTTTAGAGGTTTTTGCCGGAGCCGGAGAATAGCGTTGGCTAGGCTGGCGGATGTCGTATCAGTATTTTCCAACCATAGACACATCGACGCCGAACCATTTTTCGGAGATTTTCCGTAAGGTACCATCCTGCGCCATGTCGTCAAGAAAAATATTCATTGCATTTGCCAGCTCTTTATCTTCTTTCCTAAATGCGTAACTATAAGTAGTGATAATGATCGGGTCACCAATTGCACGGTATGATTTTTTTTCTACCGAGATCTTACTATAATACGTAAGTAAGTTTATGACGGCAGCTTCAAGCATTCCGTGATCCAATGCAATCAGCATACTTCCCTGTTGAGCATAAGGGTAAGGGCGACGACCATTCTGAATATAGAGCTGAGATTCCATAACGGTTTCGAGCATCTCGCCATCATTTACTATGCCGATCCGTTTATTCCGTAAGTCGGAAAATTGACTGAACTGCACGGTACCGTCCAGACTTTGTAGTACAACAACGACCAAGGCATCTCGTAAATATGGTGTACTTAATAAAAAGCGTTCTGCATTTGCTTTATTGTTGACAAAACCGCTTGCAATATAGTTGATTGCCCGATTTTCGAGCTGTGCAACTCTGTTTCCTCTTGTAACCGGAACAACCTTCAAGTTTACTCCGAGTTTATCGGCAACAGCGTGCGCCACATCGATTTCAAATCCTCGGATTTCGCCAGTACTGGAATAAAAACTGAGCGGCGGAACTGACGGATCAACGCCGACTACCAGTTCGTTGTTGACAATAACCCTCGCCAATGAAGGATCGTTTGTACCTTCCTCTTTATGCTCGGAGCAAGAAAGTAAGGTAATTAAT
>CAUVHB010000164.1:0-4384 GCA_963551335.1 uncultured Treponema sp. | reverse complement strand
TTTTTTCGCTATCGTTCCTGCCAACTATGAATGCACTGACGATAAAAGAATGTACCGATATGACAGCACACTCACCTGCGCAGTATTTTTTGCAGAGTCGCTTTTGGGCGGAGTTTAAAAAGGGGCAGGGCTGGACCTATCGGCAATATGAGGTACACGCTACCGGTATCCGTTCTTTTTTACTCACGGTTTTACTGCGGCAATTACCCCCTTTTGGGTTTCTTGCCTATATTCCGATGGGGCCGTCTATCCTTATTACAAACGATGTATGCTCTCCCGCCCTCGCGGAAAAGCGGAAGCTTTTTCTGGCAAACCTTGCAGAAAAGCTCGTTCCCTTGCTGCCTTCTGATGTTTTTTTAATTCGCTTTGACCCGCCGTGGGAATGTGCAATGCGAAGCGAAAATCCGCAGGCGTTCTCGCGCCAAGATTTTCCGTTTATTCACTGTACCAGTGGAAAAACGCCGTGTAGTCTGCGTAAAGCCGCTTCGAATATCCAGCCGCCCGATACGGTTCTATTGGATTTACAACAGCCGCTTGATGTACTACTCTCCAACTGCAAACCGAAGTGGCGCTATAATATCCGGCTTGCCGAAAAAAAAGGCGTAGCAGTGCGGTGTTTTTCGGGGAGCCAAGCGGAAAGCGCTCTACCGATTTTTTATCAGCTCTATAGAGAAACCGCAGCGCGGGACGGTATTGCGATTCACACCGAAGCCTATTATCGCTCGCTGTGCCAGCTTGCTGTCGATACTGCATTCAGCGCCGAAGGCATTCTGATTTCAATCTATGTTGCGTATTTTGAAGAAAAACCGCTTGCTGCAATTATTACGCTTTTTTCTTCGAGCGGAGCGGTCTATCTGTACGGAGCTTCTTCCAATGAGCGCCGTAACCTTATGCCTGCATACCTACTGCAATGGCAGGCTATCCAAGATGCGCAAAAGTACGGTTGCCCATCCTATGATTTTTATGGGATACCTCCAACTGACGATCCGCAGCATCCTATGTACGGTCTCTATCGCTTTAAGACAGGATTCGGCGGGGCAATTATTCATCGGGTGGGAACACTTGATATTCCGGTACGGGGCTTTCGCTATGCGTTCTATTCTCTTGCAGAGCGGCTACGGCTTTTTTGGTTTAAAACTGTCAAAAAGAAGATTCGTACTCACAATCGAAAATCATAGCGCTTGGAGGAGTTATGCCAGTACATATTATAACAGCTGATCACTTTGGGGTCAATTTTGTTGATAAATCCTTTCTTACTTCAGGACGGGATGAATACACCATCCGTTTTTCTCAAAATCCTGCGGAAAAGCATCGCTGGCGACCGCTCACTTTTAACGAAGTTGAAACGCTCATTAAAAATGGGAACACCTGTACCAACTGGAATACCTTTTTGGTGGAAGACCCCTTTACGCCGTCACTCATTAAAAACTCACTTTTCGCTGGATTAGTGAGGATTTCTTCTTTAACCGAATGCTATCTGCGCTACCATGATTTTATTGTCCCTGCGGGGATTACCAACAGCAAAATTATTTCCTGTGATATTGGAGCAAACTGCGCTGTGCATGACTGCGCTTATCTTGCGCACTATATTATCGGCGACACCGTTATTTTGAGCAGGATAGATGAGATGGCGGCAACCGACCATGCTAAATTTGGGGAAGGCATCATTAAAGACGGAGAAGATGAATCCGTTCGCGTTACAATCGATGTAATGAACGAAGCGGGTGGACGGGAAATACTCCCCTTTGCGGATATGATCTGTGCGGATGCCTTTTTGTGGGCGCGCTACCGCGATGACGCAGCGCTTATGGCTCAACTGAAAAAGATAACGCAGAATTCTTGCGACGCATCCCGCGGGTATTACGGTACTGTCGGCGATCACTCAGTGATTAAAAGCTGCCGGATTATCAAGGATGTCCGCTTCGGCGAGGCAGTGTATATTAAGGGCGCCAATAAATTAAAAAATCTGACTATCAGGTCTTCTACAGAGGAAGCTACGCAGATCGGGGAAGGGGTTGAGCTGGTCAATGGGATTATCGGCTACGGCTGCCGCGTGTTCTACGGCGTTAAAGCGGTACGTTTTGTGCTGGGCAATAACTGTACGCTCAAATACGGCGCCCGCCTCATCCACTCCGTGATGGGGGATAATTCAACCATCTCATGCTGCGAAGTGCTGAATGCGCTGATCTTTCCTTACCATGAACAGCATCACAATAATTCCTTTCTTATCGCTGCAATGATTCAGGGGCAATCGAATATGGCAGCCGCGGCTACGGTGGGCTCAAACCACAATACCCGCGGCAACGACGGAGAGATTATCGCCGGCCGGGGCTTTTGGCCGGGGCTTTCTACGACGCTCAAGCATAATTGCCGGTTTGCTTCCTTTGTATTGCTGAATAAAGGTAATTATCCCGCAGAGCTTGACATTCCTTTTCCGTTTAGCTTGGTCAGTGATAATCTGCGCAATGATTGCCTCGATATTATGCCTGCCTATTTTTGGATGTATAATATGTATGCCCTCGCCCGCAATAATGATAAATTTAAAAAACGGGATAAGCGGAAAACAAAGACGCAAAAGATTGAAACCGAGGTACTTGCCTGCGATACCGCCGGAGAGATAATGCATGCGATGGCGTTGCTGGAGTACATCTTTGAAGCTGCATGGACGGCGGCAGGAAATCCGCTTGAAAATGCTCAACAGCTTTTAGCTCATAAACGGGAAGCGCTGAAAGTGCTGCCCCTCTTTGCTGAAAACATCGAGCATTCCGCCCGCCCCGTAAAAATTCTGCACGGCGTTGATGCGTGGTATGCGTACCGCGATATGCTCGTATGGTACGGGGTAACCGTTTTGGCAAAATATATGGACGAAACCAGTGCAGGGAGCGCGGTATGGGGCCGCTTCAATATTCAAAACGGTATGATACCGTGGATAAATGCGGGCGGGCAGTTAATACGCGAGGATGAATATGAACAGCTCCGTACCGGAATCGAGGCGGGAGCGCTCAATACATGGCAAGAAATCCATGCGGAATACGAGCGGCTCTGGAAACGGTATCCCTTTGATCGCGCAGAACATGCCTATAGCGTCCTGTGCCGGCTTGCGGGAGTTCCCGCTCTTACAAAATCGCTGTGGCAGAGCTATCTCGATGAAGCGCTCCGCCTAAACCGTTATATCGAGGAGCAAATCCTTATCACCAAGAAAAAAGATTATACCAATCACTTCCGCGACATTACCTACCGGAACCGAGCGGAGCGTGATGCCGTACTCGGTCATGTGGAGGACAATGCCTTTGTGCAGCAGTCTAAGCAGGATACGCAACAGTACGCTGAACTGTTTGCTCGGGTAGGGGAAAGGTTATGATGGAATGATGACATGGAGAAAGCTATGGTTTGTAATGTAAATGAAAGGTTTTGTAATCCGTATACAAAGAACGGCAAGACACCATGGCAACTGTATTAAAAATATCTTCAACGGTCGTCTTCCTTCTGTGCGAAAGGGTAAACGCATAAGACAGAGTAGATATAAATCGCGAAAAAATTGAGACTATGAGACCATTTGAACCGCGAAGAGGTTCAACTCTAGTCGAATAGTCTCAATTTTTTCGCGGGGATATTAAAAAGCGGCCTGATGCGTTTACCCTGTCTCGTTTGCTCTTTATCCTTTTCTTATTTTGCCGATACTGATTACGGAGAATATACTATGAAAAAGCGGATACCGATAGTGCTTGTATGCTGCATGATGCTCTCTGGTGCGATCTATGCAAAAACAATCGGTTTTGCTTGTATCTATAATTCCGATGCACCTGCAGGTTCTGCCGAACTCACGATGGCGCTCGAAACCGAGCTTTTTGAATTCTGTTTCGATTATGGGATAGTAGCGACCAGTATTGAATGTATCGCGGGGAATGAGGAGCAGTACGAAAAGAATGCTTCTTTGCTCAAACGCTTCGATTCATCGGTTGACTATGTAGTGGCGGTGTATTGTGAATATAAACAGGCATCAATCAATACGGTGAATAGACAGCAGCCTGCAATTAAATGGCAGCGTTTGCAATGGAAATGTCTCGATTTTTCTTCTCAAAAAGTCATTTTTGAAGAAAGGATCGATCCCTCAACAATACCGGAAAACGAACTGAGGCTAAAAATCAAAAGCGCCGGTCAATCTATCGGTACAACTATGGTAGAGACTTTATAACTGAAGGGGATAGTGATGATCAAAAAAACAATAATGATTGCAAGTATGGTGATACTGAGCGCTGCACTGATGTGGGCTGTATGGGAAGGTAATGCTGCGGCCGGCTCATCGGAAGATTTTCCTTCAGGACTATTCGCATCCAGCGATTTATTCCCCAAATATACACTTATCGAAATTACCAATTTAGAG
>CAUVHB010000163.1:0-4400 GCA_963551335.1 uncultured Treponema sp. | reverse complement strand
AAGCTTTAATGCATTTTTCTACCTGAGTGTAGACGCTTTAGAATATCGCTGCGCAGAGGAATCTCTAAAATCGCAGTCGGCTTTAGAGATTCCGTATGGACAAATCGTTACAGCTGCATACCGTTCAATAACGTTTTAAGCGCAGAGAGTTCCTCTGCAGTGAGTGTAACACCCTTTCCCATTTTTTCGTGATCGGGAGACCAACTGCGAAGGTCGTATTTGGGGCTGCGCCCGTTCCATGCCACGGAATTTAATTCCATCGTCCATCCGCTTTTTGAAGTAGAAAGAATCCCATGTTTTTGTGTAATTTCATAGCTGAATTCATCTGCCATAATGCCCTCCATGTATATTGAACAAACGCATTATAAAATTTTAAGCATTTGCTTTCCTTTCTACGCAAAATTTTGCGTATTTTTTCAAGGTAAAGATAAATGCATCAGATAAATAGATAAAAATCACAGAATGAGGAGGCGGAACAATCATTTGAGCCACAATGCGGCAAAATCCTGGTTGAACAGTCTCATCATTCTGCGGGGATATTCAAGAAATCTCTAATGCGTTTACCCTGCCTCTATTATATGTGTTATAGCATAATCTTATTGATAGGGCTAGTAAACAAAAATATTTTACTTTTTTGTTATACGTGCTTGACATAAATGTAATCTTATGCTAACATAGAATCATACAAGAAGTTCCTTGTAAGGAGGTTCCTATAAGTTACAGGCGTTCGTAAAAAGTATTGATAAGTGTGAATGATTTATACTCTATTTTGAAACCGCTCCATCTTGCATACTCCTGGAGCGGTTTTTTTATGCACTCGTCATGCTTCGACTTTATATTGAAGAAATACGCCTGTCTTTTGGTATGATGCGCTTGCTTTTTTGTCAGTATTGGTTTTCAGTATCTCATTCACCAAATTTATTAAAGTAGCCTTGAATAAAAATGATCGGCGTCCCTTTATCGCCGCTGCCGGAAGTAAGGTCGCACAGCGAGCCGATTAAATCGGTTAATTGGCGTGGGGTTGTTCCTTGGGCTTCTTTTTGATCAATCTGTGACGAAAGAGCGTTTTTCTTGTGCTCGCTGATGTAGGTAATCATTGCTTGATACTGCGCTTCGTTGGATAAATTTTTGAAGTTGTTGTCCGCAAGGTACTTGAGTTTTACTTCATGAGGCGTGCCGGATAACCCTACGGTAAAACCCGGGGACACAACAGGATCGGCAAGCTCCCAAATTTTTCCAACGGGGTCTTTAAAGGCGCCGTCTCCGTATACCATCACTTCAACCGTTTTACCAGTTTTTTCTTTAAGCATGAGCTGAATTTTTTCTACTAACGCTTGGCAATCGTTCGGGAAGAGCTTGATGGAATCTTCTGTCGCCTTATTCGAACCGAGTAGCCCGTATGCGCTGTTATATCCGCTACCGTTAACCGGTCGGGAAAGCACATCGTCAAGACCGTACACACAAACTGCTCCGCATTCTTTTAAGCGGCGTTTTGTTTTTTTCCGTGTGTGAATATCGCAGGCAAGCACGTGTTTTGTTGCGGAAAGAACGGCGCACGGATCATTTGCCAGTAGGATAGAAGATTGTGCGTTATATTTTTTGATGATAGAGTTGTAAAAAGAGATGTAATCAATACCGGTAAACGGGTGTTTATATGTCCCGAAGCGCTGCGTAAACTCCTCAGCGGTAAAAGTGTCCTGCCATGGATTTATCGCCTCCGCTTTACCCGTATCAGGATCCATGAGCCGGTTCCCCACCTCGTCGGAAGGATAGCTGAGCACAAGTGTCAATCTATTTCCCGCCTTTGCGATACCCTCCAAGCAGATTGCAAAACGGTTTCTGCTCAAGATAGGGAATACCAAACCGATGTGCTCGTTTCCGAACTTTTCTCGTATATCGGCGGCAATCTGGTCGGTAGAAGCGTAATTGCCTTGAGCCCGCGCCACAACCGACTCCGTTACGGCAAGAATATCCCTGTCATGGATGGAAAAGCCTTCCGTTTCAGCCGCCGATAAGAGCGTATCTACCGCTATTGCGGCAATATCATCCCCTGTATGTACAATGGGCGCTATCAATCCCCGCGAAACCGTTCCGATTTTCTGAGGCATAATCTTTCTCCTTAGGATACCCTTTAGAATATAACGGTTATCGAGGGTATCCTTGCTTTATTTTAACCGAGCGGCGGCTGTTTCGGCTTTTGCTCTGCTCGGATAGAGCTCCACGCAAGAGCGTTGCAGCCATCCATCCGTAAGATGTACCCACAGCTCGCTCTCCGAATCTTTTGATACGAATTGCGTCCCGGTAACCTCGTATATTTCTTTTCGCCGTGCGTGGTTGACAATGATACCGTTTGGTCCCGGACTGTCTTTTAATGAGATATAGGTTTCGACAATAACGGCAAACCGGTCGGCATCATTTACGGCTGAATCAGGCGGCAGTATGATAGACTCCAGTGTTGTCCGATTGGTACAGGAGAATAAGAACAAACAGGAAAAAAAGCTCAACACAACAATGCGGCATACTGCGCCCAAGCCGCTCCGTATCGTATTTTTCACGGCTATACACGGCTATAATTGATAAAACTTCCGAAGTTCTGGGATGAACAGCGCATCCGACGGTACCATCGGAATATTTTGCAGTTCATCAAGAGAAAACCATTTCAATTCGGAGTGTACGGAAGAAACGCACGTTTGATTTTCCGGCAGAATTACTTCGTAAGCAAAAAGATCGAAATTGCGATGTTCGTTTTGAAAATGTTTACGCGCAATAAACCGCCCGACTGATATGTGGACGGCAAGCTCTTCTTCATACTCGCGGATTAATGTCTGCTCGTGCGTTTCGCCTTCTTCACACTTTCCGCCCGGAAATTCCCAATGCTCTCCGACATCACCGCCGGGAGTTCGTAAGCCGAGCAGAAATCTGTTATCCTTCCGGATAATACCTACTACCGATTGGCGCATAAGCTATAGGAACAACACCGACGAAAAAAGCAGGTGAGTAACGCCAGCAAACAGGCAGAAAAACCCTATTGGCTGTTCAAAAGTGAGAATACGGGCAAAAAAAGGCGGCAGCGTCAGCTGATTTTCCGAGGCTTTAACCCATCGTTCAAAGAATACGATACAGCCCAGAACGCCCGAAAGTGCGGGGACGATATCGCCGATTATCGGTGTATTTCCTTCGACAGGGCTGAGAAGTTTGAATACAGCTGAAATTCCTGAAAAAATCAGCAGTACCAGCAAAAAGGTCGGATCGTTTAAAAGAGGATATTTAATAGAGAATTCCTCTTTGTCTTTTGCGGAAAGGAGTAAAATTCCCCCCATCATAAGATTGGTGGTGACGGAAAGAAAATAGAATGGTAACATATATGTGCCCCCGTAACGCATAATCAGCGCTTTTAACAGAATATCGTATTTATAAAAAAAAAGCAATTCAATACTACACTATTCTTGATGCAATGCGGTTCCTTGTATGTTTCTATATAGCGTGATATACTCATCGAACGCCGAAAGCTATAATTAACTTTTAATCTCCTTATCGAAATTATCGTTAAATACAGACTTCAGCCGGTTGTTACAGCAAATCTATGAAAAATTCTTTTTATAGAAAAGAAGCTTAATCAAAGGATAATCCGTATATCATGCTATATCTATTTCCCCAATAAGATACTGATTACAGAAAGCACCATTCTTGAATATTGAAAGCCTTACGGATTGAGACAAGTCAATCTACAAATCTGAATTCCCCGACATCAATGATAAGAGGACATTCACTTGAGCTAATACTAATATGGGAGTTTGAAATGAAAGAGAAAAAACGCTTTCCACTACGCAACCAATTGGTCGTTGTATTCGGTCTACTGATTTTTATAATGGGTACAGTACGGGGTTTTTTTACCTTGAACGATGTCCGTACAGCAATGGCAAAAAAGATCGAAACCCACTTGCTTGACAAAGCAGGCGATACCGCAGAAATTATCGACGGTCGCATTGCTGCGTTCTGGCAGTACCTTGAAGGTCTGCAAAGACTTCCTGCATTTCAAGATAGCGCTATCTCATACGCCGAAAAAGCACAAATACTTAAAAAAGAAACCTCTTTAAACAAAGGGATTTTATTGCTTGTATTTGTTAATACCCAAGGGATAGCCCAACTGGACGACGGTAGAGCGCTCGATCTGAAAGAGCGAGAATGGTTTAAGCGAGCAATGTCAGGTGAAAAGCACATGACCGAGCCGTATATCTCGAAATACGATAACGAACTCAGTAGTACTGCTGCCATCCCTGTCTATGATGACACACATAAGATTATCGGTGTTTTAGCCTGTGATGTGCCTGCCCTATGGCTTGCTGATCAGGTGAAAGACATTGTTATTGGAGAAACGGGTAGGTGCTACATTTTAGGGC